>JALUJC010000122.1 GCA_027053375.1 Caldifarciminota bacterium | reverse complement strand
GTCGTGGAAGGACGGGCGATTTCCAGAACCACCCGCTCATCTCCAAGAACCGGAGAGGCTACCTCCTGCATCAGGGTCTGACCCGGGGCCCGGGAAAGGGCGAGATCCACGGCAGCCGCAAGATATCCACGCACAAAGTACTCTATCCCCCGATCTCTTTTTTGTTTCCCACGATATTTCCGGACCCATCCTTCCGAGTAGTGCCCCCATCCCACAAACTGCCCCTTCCCTGGTTCGGGTTTTCCGAGCATCTGGAACCGCCCCAGCCCCAGGAAAGCAAGCAGATCCACAAAGAGATCCAGGGCCTGTTCCGGCGTGGAGGGGGAGAGGGTGGCATGAACCTTCTGGAGAAGGCAGTAGGAGGCTTCGTAGGCATTCTGTAGCAGGATCCGGCGCCCGGGAACATAGGGGGGATCTTCCACGGTCTGATCCAGGAACAGGTTGTAGTGGTGGCAGTGAAGCACCACCGGTTCATCAAAAAAAGCCGTGACGTGAAGTTCCGGATTTCGGTGCAAATGTTCCTGCCAGGGGTGAAGGAAATGACTCATGATTCTGCTCCCTGATAGAGATCCTCCATGGAGATCCCCAGGATGCTCTGAAGATGGGTATTCACCCGGTGAAACTCATCCGGGGAGAGATCTCCACGTGCCAGACGTTCTTCCGGGATCCCGGTTCTCAGCGAGAGGCGTTTCAAAAAGAACGCTGGATCGGGTGTTCGTTCCCGGATAAACTGGAGCACCTTCTTCCACTGTTCACGCTCCAGCGAGCCGGAATCTTTTTTTGTCGCAGGAGAAGAGGGAGATTCCGCCGGACTTCCTTCGCTGAGCAACCGGGCGTGTTCCTGAAGGACCTTTTCCTTCAGCTTTTTCAGCCCGAGGCGGGCCAGTCCCAGCGCAGTATCCACGGGGAACAGGGAAAAAAGCAGATGGTGTGCGGGGAGTGGAACGATCATGATGAGATAGCGATCCGTGGGCAGGATCAGTTCTTTCATCTGCGCCTGAAGTTCAGCTTCCAGGGCGCGTTTTACGGAAATGTATCCGAGGAAAATGGTGGATGCAAGGAATTCCAGGTCTTCCACGCCTTTTCCCCCGTGGAGAAGAACCAGACCCTCGTCATCCATCACCACCCAGAGTGTGGGATTCATGGGGTGTCCTCCTGTTGGCTGCCGGGCGAACCCTCCTGGTGTCGATGCTGTTGTACGCAGTGGCCGATTTGCTGATCCACGTTCAGTACATGCGAAACCAGCCACTGGCTTAGTTCCTGGTGAAGAACCCGTGCGAACTGGCGCAGTGTCCCGGGTTCTCTTGAGAGGGTTTTGAGCTGCTCAAAACGCTGCTGGAAATGATGAATAAAGCCCTGATGGGCTTTCCGGTTCTTTTCTGCCACGGGGCAGGCATAACATTCGGCCACTTCCTCCTCGCGGGAAAAGTGCCAGCCTGCATAGTGTTTCAGAAAAAGCAGAAGCTCTTTTATGGTGGCATAATCCAGCTGATCGGAGGAGAGGGCCTCCTCAAAATCGTTGAATGTACGTACAAGCACCCGGTGGTGCATGTCCACAGCCGGAATGCCCGTTTCGTATCGTTTTTCCCACAAAATCATCAGATTGTCTCCGGAGATTGCCGGGGGGGTGGCGTGAAGCGCGCGGGATGAATCAGCACCCCCATGGATTGCCATTCCGGGAACCATGAATACAGGATAGTGGAATCCAGATCCTGAAAAAGGTTGAGGACGTCCACCAGGGCCCATTCCCATCGGTTGAGTTCCCGCATCATGTGATAGAAGCCTTCCAGTTCCGGATGATCCATTAAGACCATCGCGTCCACCTCTGAGGAAAACCGCAGCCGGGTGTCCGGGGTCAGATGGTTGTCGCGAAGCCAGGATCGCAGGCGCCGCGCATGTTGCAGGAAGGAAGGGAAAAGGGACGCCTTCATCCGAAACTGAGGAACATGGTGAGAAGGTTCAAAAATCAGAAGCGCCTCTCCCAGGGGTAGATCCCAGAACAACCGTTCCAGGGCCTTTAACCCTGCAATATCCTGGTAGATTGCGATCCGTATTTCCTGATCAACACCGGCAAGCAGACGATGATGGGTCATTTCAAGGGTCCAGGGTGCCTCCATCTGAACCGTTTCCTGAACCCTTTTTTCCAGTGTCATGGAGTCGGTCAGATGCAGGGGAACATAGGTTCGCCGGCCCGGATCTGATGATTGGGCTTCAACGTATCCCTCTGTTCCCCTCCTGCCAGGAGAATCATGGAATTCTGCCATCCCTACCCTACAAATATATGCAAGTAATGGATACTGGTACCTTCAACCCATTGTAGTGGATAGGGGGCGGGGCGTCAAATCACGCCTCCCTGGTCCGTATTCTCCAGGTATTAACGGCAATATCAGGAATTTTCCTCTGTGGGTCTCGCTGTTTTGCTTAACCCGATCTTATCCCCGGACCGCTCCGGCGGTGAGGCCTTCCACAATGTTTCGTTGAAAGAGTGCCACCAGCAGGATCAAAGGAAGGGTAACCACCACCGATGCGGCCATGATGGAGCCCCAGGGGATTTCGTAAGGGCTGGCCCCTCCAAAAAACGCAATGGCAACCGGGACCGTACGTACGCGGTTGTCCATGGTAAAGGTCAGCGCGAAAAGAAACTCATTCCATGCGGCGATTCCGGAAAGCAGGCCCGTGGTGATCAGGCCGGGACGTGCCAGCGGGAGCATCACATACCAGAACAAATCCCATGGAGAAGCCCCATCCATCCAGGCAGCCTCTTCCAGTTCTCGGGGAAGATGGCGGAAATACTGAAGCAGGACCCATACTGTAAACGGAAGGGTGAACAGCAGATAGGAGAGCACCAGCCCCGCGTGGGTGTTGAGCAGATGGAGTTCCCGCAGCAGCAGAAACAACCCGGACAGGATGGCGATCTGAGGAAACATGGTCAGCGTGAGAATGCCCAGGGTGAGGGTACGTCGGCCAGGAAAGGTGAAACGTGCGATCACAAAAGCAGCCAGGGAACCCATGGCAAGGGCAAGGATCACCGTGCCTCCGGCCACCACGAAAGAATTGATCATGTTACGCAAAAAAGTTCCACCGGCGAAAACGGTGCGGTAGTGGATCAGGGTCCAGGTTTCCGGAAAGAGGTGAAAACGGGGATCGAACAATTCCCGGGAGGGTTTGAAGGAAGAGAGCACGGCCCAGAGGAAGGGACCCAGCGCCCAGGCAGCCACCAGAATATGCAGCACGGTGTGCAGGAGGACGCGTCGCCTCATGTGGCCCGCTCCAGAAGACGGAAACGCCGGATGTACACCGCGATCCAGATCCCGATCACACCCAGAATGGCTACGGAGACGGTGGAACCGTACCCCAGATCCTGAAAATCAATCAGCACCCTGCGTGCGTAAACCGCCAGGGTCTCTGTATGGTTGCCTCCCCCCGTCATAACATAGATCAGATCAAACACGCGCAGGGCATCCAGCGTGCGGAAAACCAGGGTGACCCCGAGGTAGGGGATCAGAAGAGGGAAGGTGATCCAGCGAAACTGCTGCCAGGACGACGCCCCATCCAGTGCGGCGGCTTCATAGAGTTCCCGGTCCAGGGTTTTCAGACCAGCAAGCAACATCAGAACCACGAAGGGGGTGGTTTTCCAGACATCCACGGCAATGATTGCAGCCATGGCGGTACCCGGCCGGGCAAGCCAGGCAATTTTGTGGGACAGGATCCCGGTTGCGATCCCCACCTGGTTGATCACCCCATAGATATCGTGCAACATCCAGCGCCACATCTGGGCGGACACAACGGTGGGGATGACCCAGGGAACCAGAACCGCTGCCTGTACCCAGGACAGCCCGCGAAGGGGGCGTGAAAGCAGCAGGGCAATGGGAAGCCCGATCAGGAGTTCCAGGCTCACGGAGATGCTGGTGAAGAGGGCGGTGTTCCAGAGTGCGGCGCGAAAATCCGGGTCATGAAACAGTTCTCGGTAGTTGTCCAGTCCCACGAACGTGGGCATGGAACCGCTCAGATCCACTT
>JALUJC010000121.1 GCA_027053375.1 Caldifarciminota bacterium | reverse complement strand
CCAGGTGCAGGGGAAAAGGAGAATCCACAATGTCCACAATGGCCTGGTTAACACGCGCAAGGGAAGGAAGGATGGGCTCGTAAATCCTGTTCAGTTCTTGCTCAAAATTCATGGCTCAAGTATACGGAGAGGCCACAGCACGGTCAAGAAAACCCGTGATTCTGCGCGTGTCGCGCACGCACCCGCGCCGCCAGTTGCTGGATCCGTACCCGGGATTCTTCCAGACGCCAGGGCGGAATTTCCCCCTGATCGATGGCCTGCTGGAACCGGGCCAGCGCCGCTTCCTGAACCTCACGCTGCCAGCAGATCAGAAGCACGTCGTTTCCTGCGAGGAAAGCCTGCAGAGCGGCTTCTTCCGGGGGCATCTGGTGGGTCACGGCGCCCATGGTCAGGTCGTCGGTGATCACCACCCCCGTAAAGCCCATCCGCTCGCGCAGCAGCGTGCGAAGAAAGAAGGGGGAGAACACCACCATGCGTTCCGGATCTTCCTGACGGAAAACCATATGGGCGGCCATCACACTGTCCACACCTGCATCAAACAGCACTTCATAGGGAAACAGATCGTCGCGGATCTCCTCCAGGGATTCTTCCACATAGGACACCTCCTGGTGGGGATCCTCCCGTGTGCGGGATTGTGCCAGGAAATGTTTGGCTGTGGTGGCCACGCCTGCACGACGGTGGGCTTCCACAAACACGCGGGCGTACAGGGCAACCGTGTGGGGATGCGCCCCGAAGCTTCTTTTCTTTCCGCGGATCACGGTGTTTTCCGAGCGTACGGCAAGGTCCACCACCGGCGCGAAATTCCAGTCCACCCCCACGGCACGGAGGCGGGCGGCCATCTCGTGTACCTGCTGGACGTACACGGAAAAGGGCAGGCGGGTCCAGTCCTCGGGCGAAGGGTAATGCTCCACGATCCAGGAGGCGAACCCCCCTTCGTTGTCCGTGGTTACCAGCAGGGGTCCGCGTTTTTGCTTCCGCAGTCGCAGGATCATCTCCCGTATCTCATCATGTGGAATGCCCCGGAACTTGCTGGTCAGAAAGACACCCAGCGGTTGATGGGTCTGGACAAGGTCCTCCAGTTCTTCCGGGGTGCTTCCACCGAGAACGAAGAACGATGACGCCCGGTAGGTTGGTTTCATGTTCCTGCTCCTGTTGTCGTATCCTGATCCTATGGGTCCGGAGGTGAACGTTCAGCTCAGGGCTGAATTCCCGGGATCACATTGGGAACGTTCAGGGCACGATCCTCGCGTGCGGCGTAGGGGAGGAAACCGAAGGTTCGTGCTTTCTGGTAATAGAGCTGAATACGGGAAAGGTTGGTTCCCTGATATCCTGTGCCATCGTCCACATAGTCCACCGAGAGGAGCAGGTATGCCCCGTTGCTTAGCGGCGCAAGCGAACGAAGGCGTTCCGCGGTGGTGAGGGGGGGTGCGGCTGTGGTCCCCACAAACCACAGATCTTCCACCGCCCAGCCGCTGACGGTTTCTTTGAGGATTCCCGCCGTGTCCAGGTCCAGCAGGCGCTCCCCGTTCTGGGGGATGATGATAAATTCGGGATCGGTGGCGCGCGCGGTGTCCGCAATTCGCTGAATCCAGTGGATCATCCGTGCAGCGGCTTCCTGCTCTCCCAGGCTGTCGCTCCACCCTTCAAAGGCATCCACGCGGTCCAGGTAGACCCCATCAAACCCCTGATCCAGAATGCGGTGAAGATACTGAAGCACAAGCTGTTGCCAGGCGGGATCCCAGTACTGCACGGTATAATTCCCGGGCCAGTCAGGATTTTCCGGACCCAGCCATGCAGGGGGCAGGGTGTCCCAGCGGGGATCCCAGTAGAATCGGTAGCGTTCAGCTTCCCCGATGCTCAGGTACGCCAGCACGGTTTTGCCGGCGTCTTTCAGCGTCTGGATTTCCCCGGGGAGATAGGCGCCGGTGTCCGTTCCGTCCCGTGAATAGTCCATCACCACCACGTCAAAGGCAAGGGAGGCGAGCCGGGCAGGATCCGCATTCTGGAGCTGATAGACCCAGCTCCGGGCACCCGGGGCATTCCGCGGCGGGGGACAGGCCAGCAACAGCAGCGAGAGACTGGCAAAGAGAATACGTTTCATGGAGAGATCTCCCTGTTCAGCTGGTCCAGGAAGGGCTGGATATGGGGCAGCAGCCCATCTGCACGGTTGTGGAAGACGTGGTTTTCACCCTGCAATGTCAGGATCTGTTTTCGGGAGGTGCTCAGGTTTTCCATAAATTCATGACATGCTGCCAGATCCACGGTCCGGTCGTCTGTCCCGACCAGGATAAGAACGGGAACGTGGATATGCCGGGCAAGTGCAGGGTAATCATGCTGTGCCCGATCTTCAAAATAGGCGCGTCGCAGGGTGCGGGTTCGGCCGTGGCTGTCCTGAAAGGTTACGTAGCCCTGCGAACGCAGCAATTCCAGGTCCCAGCGTTCTCCCAGCAGGCGGAATGCCGGAGCGAGAAGGACGAGCCCGGCCACGCCGCCGCGTTTTGCCGCGTGCAGGGTGGCCACCGCTCCACCCATGCTGAACCCGATCACCACCACCCGGGGGACGAAACGCTGAAGTTGCCACACCGCGGCGTCCAGATCCTCCACATAGAGGGTGTAGGTTCGGCTCTCAAAGGTTCCTTCACTTTCTCCGTTGCCAGAGAAGTCAAAGCGGAGCACGGGATAGCCCAGGGCTGCCAGTTGTCGGGCCAGTTCAGGGAAGAAGTTGGTGTCCTTGCTGCCCGTGAACCCGTGGGCGATCACCACACCCGTGCCCCGGACGACATCGGGAAGATGTAGAATGCCCTGCAGGGTAAGTCCTTCGTGGTTTCGAAAGGCCAGCCGCTTTTCCACCATTCAGGTTTATACGATCCTATTTATCCTGTTTGTTGAAGCAAGGCTTTTCAAATATCTTCCCTATGAATTCTACCAACAGATCAATGATATCTTTATTATCCGGAATCTCCAGGAGCCAGGTCTTGTCCTTGTCATTGAGTTTGTGTATTCTATTTATGCGGTCCATTATCATTTGTTCCCCCTTGTCAATAACCATCTGCCATCCCCCGGCCACATATTCTTTTTTGTTTTCACACCAAATAGTTTTTACCTTAATAGCTTTGATGCTGATATCACCTTTCTTGATCTCAATATAAGAATCAAAATTTTCACCCCAGCGATCCTCACCACTGTGCAGTATTATCCCATCACTTTCCGACCTGGTTGTGCAGTTCAACCCTTTTTCTTCAGAAAGCATTTTGCATATAGCATAAAGGAAAGGGTTTAAATGGTAACCTTGAGCCCTTTCCCTCTTCAGCTTCTCGGCAAAGAACCAGTTAAGATTTTCTCCCTCACGCGGTATGAAGAAAATATTGTACTCGGTTGGAACTCCGAATTCAAACTCAAAATATTCGTAAAATTTTTCATATTTAACGTAATAATATCTCCAATCTTTAACATCCTTGTTGCGATACGTAAATTCATTTATTATTGATGACAAAGTATTTTTAACGCTTTCGCCAACACAATCACCGCCACACCGCTCTTTTATCCTTTTCAGAAACTCAATCCAGATGGGTTGTAGTTCCTGAAGTCTATCTTCCGATAGGCTGTGTAGAAAATAACCCCAGTAATTTTTATAACCAAAGAATTTCTTTTCCACATCATTTGAATAGTTGAACATACTCAAATCTCCATCCTCATCCTTTTCCAGCGCAACCGAAATAAGGGCAGGAATTATTTTCGTATCATCCTGATTGAAAATTTCATAAAATATTTTCGTGTATTCTCCAAGGTTATTTATAATATCCTCGTAGTAATCCTTATTCCCCCTGTGAAGGAAAATCCTTAAATCTCCTTTCAAATAGGGATGATTTTCAAGGGCATAGATATGGCATTTTATGTACGGTTTTTCTTTAATAAACACCTGTTTTGCATATTCGTGTTTGTATCGGTATGTGGGTAAATTTAGATCATCACTAAACTTTATATCTTTCATCTTATCTATCTCATCATGGGAATACAGC
>JALUJC010000120.1 GCA_027053375.1 Caldifarciminota bacterium | reverse complement strand
GAATGGACCTTCGGGTGTTCATGTGAACCTGTATTTTGACAAAACGTCCATGCGCTTCGCCCCCCGCGCCACCCAGGAGTTTACCGGGGGGATGGAGGACGAACCCTTCCCCTTTGACTGGATGTAGGGTGCAAAGCGATGGATCTTCCCCTGCCCTTTCCCTATACCCTGGAAGTGCGCTATCAGGAAACCGATCAGATGGGCTTTGTCCATCATTCGGTCTATCTGGTTTATTTTGAAGCCGCCCGTGTCGCCCTGTTGCGGGCGATGGGAAAGCCTTACCGGCAGCTGGAGCAGGAAGGGGTGCTGCTCCCTCTGGTGGAGTCACACGTGCGGTATCGTCAGCCTGCCTATTTTGAGGATCAGCTCACCGTGTGGACATGGGTGGCGGAACTCCGGCTGTCCTCTTTCCGGATGGGATACCGGATCACCCGTGGAGACGTGTTGATTGCGACCGGTTGGACCCGTCACGCGGCCCTGTCTCCCGAAGGGCGCGTTCTGCGTATTCGGGGAGAACTGAGATCTTTGCTGGAACGGGGAGTGTGGAATGAAGACCTGGACACTGGGTAAGCTTCGCCTTCACCTTCTGGAGGGGGGACGGTTTGCCCTGGATGGCGGGGCCATGTTTGGTGTGGTTCCGAAGACGCTGTGGAGCCGATCCATTCAACCCGATGAACGCAACCGGATCCCCATGGCGTCCCATCCGCTGCTGATTGAAACCCCTGAGAAGAAGATTCTTGTGGATACCGGACTGGGCAATTTCTGGGAAGGGAAACGCCGCGACATCTATGCCGTGGAAATGCAGGATCCCCTGGAAGGAACACCGTTCCGCCCGGAAGATGTGGATCTGGTGGTGCTCACCCATCTCCATTTTGACCACACAGGGGGAAGCACCCGTCGTGAGGGAGATGTGTGGGTGGCCACCTATCCGCGTGCCACCTATCTTGTTCAGCAGCGGGAACTGGCCGATGCCATGTATCCGCATGAACGGAACCGGGCCAGCTATCTCCCCGAAACCTTCCAGCCCCTTCTGAACGATGGGCGTCTGCAGACCCTCTCGGGAAGGGTGGAGGTGGAGGCGGGTGTGTGGGTGCTGCCTGTCCCGGGCCACACCCCGGGTCATCAAATTGTCCTGGTGGAAAGTGAGGGGAAGAAAGCGGCCTTTCTGGCGGATTTTGTCCCCACCCGGCACCATTTTCCGCTTCCCTATATCATGGGCTACGACCTGGAACCTCTTCGCTCCCTGGAGATGCGGAAACTTCTGTATCCCCAGATGATTCAGGAACGGTGGCTTCTTCTGCTGGAGCATGATCGGGAGGCCACGGCGGGTGTGCTTGTGCAGACGGAACGGGGGTACCGGCTGGAGGAGGTTCCGCCAGACGATCAGTCCCGGTGAAGCCCTTCGTAGATGGTTCGGGCAAGCCGGGGACCGATGCCGGGAACGCGCTGGAGATCTTTGAGGGACGCACCCCGCAGGGCATCCACCGATCCAAAGTGCCGGAGAAGTAGCCGTTTCCTTGCTTCGCCCACCCCTGGAATCTGATCCAGCACGCTTGTGAGCGCACCTCTTTTCCGGCGGACGGTCTGATAGGTACGGGCGAAGCGATGGGCCTCGTTCCGCACACGTTGAAGAAGCTGCAGGGCGGGATTTCGCCCCGGGAGCTGGATCCGGGCGCCGTCTTCCCGGATGAGAATCTCCAGGCGTTTGGCCAGTCCCACGATGGGAAGATCCTCATCAGGAATGCCCGCGCGCCTCGCTGCGAGGCGGGCTGCCCGTACCTGCCCCAGTCCGCCGTCCACCAGCAGGAGGTCGGGAAGGGGACGATTTTCCTTCAGCAAACGGACCAGGCGGCGATAGACCACCTCCCCCATCCCGGCATAGTCGTCTCCGCCCGGGGCCTGCCGGATGCGATACCGGCGATAGGCGTTGCGCCGTGGACGTCCCCGTTCAAATACCACCACGCTGGCCACGGGCTCACGGCCGGAGAGGTGAGAAAGGTCCACCGCCTCAATGCGAAGGGGAGGCGTGGGAAGATCCAGCAGGGTTTGAAGTTCCTCCAGGGCGCGGGGGAGGCGCTTTCTTCGTTCCAGGATCTGCTGCACTTCAAAGCGGAGGGTTTCCCGGGCGGTGTGCAGAATACGCTGTTCCTCGGCATGTGCCCCCCGGATGGTGAGTCCCAGGACCTTTTCCAGTACCTCCCGGTCGCCTGGTTCGGGCATGGGATCCAGCACCAGCACGTGGGGCAGGTCCGGGCGGTGGAGGTAGAGGGTTTCCACAATGGTCCGGATCATCTCTGCCTCGTCGGTGCCCGGCGGAAGGTTGAACTGGAACAGGCCTTCCTTTCGTGGAATGTCGTCTTCCCATCGCAGGATCATGGCCAGCGCCCATCCCTTCTCAGCGTGAACCACCAGGATGTCCAGGCGTGTGGTGGGCAGGCTTCCCCCGCGAAGACGCTGCACTTTCCGGAGCGCAAGGAGCCGATCCCGCAGCGTTGCCGCATATTCAAAGGCCAGTCGGTCCACCGCGTTCTGGATTTCCTGTTCAATGTGGGTTTCCAGTTCCCGTGCTTTTCCTTCCAGTGCATCCCGTAATTCCTTCACTTTTCTGCGGTAGGTTTCCTGTTCTTCCAGCCCGGCGCAGGGCGCACCGCACAGGCCGAGATGATAATCCAGACAGGGCGGGAGGGGACGTTTCGAGGGGAGGTCCAGGGTGCAGGTCCGGAGCGGAAACGCCTGACGGAGAATGCGCAATCCTTTCCGCAGTGCACCGATTTCGGGGTAGGGGCCGAGATAAAGGGCCCCGTCATCGGTGGGCTGGCGGGTGATTTCAAAGCGGGGGAAGGGTTCCTGGACGGTGAGCCGGAGATAAGCGTATCCCCGGTTTTCCCGAAGACGGATGTTGTAGGGCGGTTTGTGATGGCGGATCAGCTGGGCCTCCAGCAACAGGGCGGAAGCTTCGGCATCTGTGACCCACCACTCCACGTCCCGGGCGTTCTGGTGCAGCAGGGCCACTTTCCGGCTGGTGATCTGCCGGTAGCTGGCCAGGCGCTGCCGGAGGGATCGGGCTTTGCCTACATACAGGATTTCCCGGTGCTCACCCAGAAAAAGATAGACCCCCGGGCGGTCCGGGGCCTCCCGGATCCGATCCAGCCAGGCGGGATTTGTGGTTTTCGCCATCTCATGGATGGTACACGGGCAGGGAAAAATCTTCAAGGGGGTGGAAGGGGAATCAGCCCCTGGAGTGCCCGGGAGAGCTGTTTCTCCAGGTGTCGGGTATGCGATCCCGGCCAGGTGATGCGCCTGCATTCGGGGCAGAGGTGAAAGCGGGGAGCGGTCTGAAACACATAGAAGGGAACCCGGCCCCGGGCTTCCTCGCGGGGAAGCGAAAGGAGTGGACTGTTGCACACCAGACAACGGGTCCCCGGGCGCAGGGGAAAGGGATGGTGCTGCAACACCTGGCGGAGCTGCGCTTCCGTGCGATCCGAAGCGAGGAGAAGGAACTTCGGGGGTGGGGTGTGGTTCTGGAAATACCGGCGGTTTCGGGTCAGCAAAATGCGGGATTCCTGAAGGGCGATGTGCAGGGCTTCCCGTGTGCCGCTGCGGGCGTACACCGTGTCGGCTCCAAGATATCGCAGCCACCGGGCCAGCCGTCCCAGCATGGCATCGCACACGAAGCGCGGATCCCCGGCCATGTCTAAACGGTAAACCCGTGCCGATACACCGTCAACGGGATGGAGATCTGGGGTGAGGTTTCCAGATGTCCAGTCTGGATCAGTAGGCTGTCGTGATTATTCCTGTAGATCTATATCGTTCTGGTGCTTGACATTCAGAAATGTACGGAATTTCCTTGATTTTGGGTACTACGCCCTGTAGAATACCTGGTGGTAAGGAGGGACAAGATGGACCAACCTGTTCAGGGATCAGCCATGCAAGCAATGATTGAAAAACTTGAGACGTTGTATACCGTTGAACTGATCATGACCCCAAGAGAGAAACTTGTCGTTATGCCATGGGAAGCGGTAAAAGATAAACACGACAATGAAGTCATTGAAGA
>JALUJC010000119.1 GCA_027053375.1 Caldifarciminota bacterium | reverse complement strand
GGCCACTTCGGAGTTGGAAGATTCAACGGTCTGGCCTGCACACACCGGGCAGTTCAGTTTGTTGTAAATGGCCTCCGCTCGTCGCTCCAGTGTCTGATCCTGCTGCTGGGCACGCACCGGTTGAACAATGGCCACCCACGCAAGAAACACCCACAGCACGCGAATTCCGAAATGCTTCGTCATTTCATGCCTCCCGTTGTCTTTCCGGAACCTGCCAGACCCCGGGGATTACTGTCCCGCAGGAAGGGCAGCGGCCATCCTTCAGGCGATTCTCAAGAATCTGAAAGCCACGTCGTCGGATCAACACCATCCCGCAGTTCGGGCACACTGTATCCTCCCCACGTCCAAGCCCGGGGACATTTCCCACATACACAAAAGACAGGCCCTCTTCCTTTGCGATGTCATACAGCCGCAGGAGGGTTTGCAGGGACGTGCTCCCACGGTCGGTCATGCGGTAGTCGGGATGAAAGGCGGTAAGGTGCCAGGGGATGGAAGGATCCACATCCCGAAGCCATCGTGCCGCGGCCCGAATTTCTTCAGGATCATCGTTCCATTCTGGAATCACCAGGGTTACCACTTCCACCCAGAACCCTTTTTCATGGGCCTGTTCTATGGTTCGGAGCACATGTTCCAGCACGCCCCCCAGTTCCCGATACCGTCGGGGGTTCATGGTTTTCAGGTCCACCTTATACAGATCCATAACCGGACGAAGGTATGCCAGAACTTCCGGCGTGGCATTTCCATTGGAAACGAACCCCGTGACAAACCCTGCCTTCCGTGCCTCCTGAAAAACGTCATGGGCCCATTCAGCGGTGATCAGGGGTTCATTGTAGGAGCTGATCACCAGCTGTGCCCCTGATTCCCGGGCGAGACGCACCATTTCTTCCGGACGAAGGGCATAGATCCGCGCCACGGCACGAGGATCCCGCAGGGCCTGAGAGGTGACCCAGTTCTGACAGAAGGAACAGTGAAAATCACACCCCAGCATCCCGAACGTCAGCGCATAGGAACCAGGAAGCACATGATAGAATGGCTTCTTTTCCACCGGGTCATTCTGGAGCGCCGCCACATAACCCCAGGGCACGTGCAGGGTTCCTTCCTCATTGAAACGAACCCTGCAGACTCCCCGATGTCCGGGGGGGATCACACAGCGATGCCCACAGGCCAGACATCGGACCCGATCCCGTTCAAGCTGCACCCCCAGATCAGCGGGTCGGGTAGAAGTGTCCAGGACCTCGGCAAGTCTGCGGACTTCCGGATCCTTCAACCCCTTAAGCGCCGGGGTCATGTCAGCACATCCAGCACGAGGGGGCGGGTTGAAACCGGACCTTCTCCAATCCGGTAGGCCCGCTGAAGATAGGCCCGCGCCTGTTCCAGACGTCCGGGATCATTGGCACGGATCTCCACCAGCACATCCCCTGCCCGCACTTCATCCCCCACTTTCCGGTAAACCTTCAAACCCACAGCGGGATCAATGGCATCTTCCGCACGACTCCGGCCCGCGCCGAGGACCGTGGCGGCCATACCCACAAGCCGCGTTTCCATGGCCTCCACCACCCCCGAGCGGTCCGCACGGAACGCCTCCACATGCCGCACATCCAGAAATACAGGCTTCCAGATGGCCTCTGGATCCCCACCCTGATTCTGCACCATCTCCTCCCATTTGCGATACGCACGCCCATCGTTCAGTGCTTCCTCGGCCTTCTGAACACCTTCTTCAAAGGTTCCAGCTTTTCCGGCAAGATCCAGCATGTGTGCGGCAAGCACCAGGGTCAGGGTCCGCACATCTTCCGGTCCCTCACCTTTCAAAATCCGCGCGCTCTCCCGGACCTCCAGCGCATTCCCCACACACTCGCCCAGCGGCTGGTCCATATTGGTCAGCAGCGCCCGGACTTTTCGTCCCATCCCTTTCCCGATCTCCACCATCACCCTCGCCAGTTCCCGCGCATCCTCTTCCCGGGACATAAATGCACCACTGCCGGTTTTGACATCCAGAACCAGACCTTCCACACCTTCCGCAAGCTTCTTGGACATAATGCTGGAGGCAATCAGCGGAATACTCTCCACGGTTGCGGTGGCGTCCCGGAGCGCATAGAGTTTCCGATCCGCGGGCGCCAGCTCACCGGTCTGTCCGATAATCGCCACGCCCACATCCTGAATCCACCGACGGAATTCGTCCGGGGTGGGATCTGTGCGGAACCCGGGAATGGATTCCAACTTGTCCAGCGTTCCACCGGTGTGGCCCAGGGCACGACCGCTGATCATGGGAACCCGGATGCCCAGCGAAGCCACAAGGGGCGCCAGAGGAAGAGAAATCTTATCTCCCACGCCTCCCGTGGAGTGTTTGTCCATCAGGGGACCCGGAATCCCTTCCCAGGACAGCACGGTCCCCGAATGCATCATTTCCCGGGTGAGAACCACGGTTTCCCTGGCGGACATCCCCCGGAAGTAGACCGCCATCAACCATGCACTGATCTGGTAATCCGGGATCTCTCCCCGCACAATGGCCTGGATCCATGAAGCAAGGGCCTCAGGTTCGTGCTCGCCCCCCTCACGCTTGATCCGAATGAACTCCACAGGGTGCATCATGCGTTCGCCTCCTGCGCATGGGTTGGAGAAAGCAGCCAGACTTCCAGTTTCTCCGGAAGCGGCGGGAAGGTCACCACGCCCTCCGGGAACCTGCGAATAGCCACTCCTTCGCCTTCTGCATGATCCAGGAATCCTTCCACACTCTGGATCGGGAAGTCCACGTCCGGTGTCTTGTAGTGCATGGGGATGACCACCCGGGGTGCTAGGACCCGGGTCACCTCCCATGCAGTGGTCGCATCAATGGTAAAGTGCCCTCCCACCGGTATCAGCAGAACATCCACATCGCCCACATCCCCCTCGCTGATCCGGTGCCCCAGATCACCCGCGTGGGCAATGCGTACACCCTCCGCGTGCACCACATACACACGGTTGGGTCCCCTCTCTGCACCTTTCCGATCATCATGAAAGGTGGGAATACCCCGAATGGTCAGGGACTTCCAGGAAATCTCTCCGGTACGCTCCACCACCACCGGCGTTCCCGAAAGTTCCTGAACCCCATGGTGATCTGCATGGGCATGGCTCACCAGCACAAGGTCCGGCTCGACGGTCAGCGGGCGAAACCGAAGGGCACCTCCAAAGGCACCGGGGATATAGGGATCCATGACCACCACCCCATCCCGGGTGGTCAGAATGAAACAGGCATGCCCGGCATATTCAAGCCTCATGGTTTTCCCTCCCATCCCCAAAACGTCGTTGCACATACTGTTCAAGGAGCGCCACAAACTCTTCTGCAATCCGTGGACCTTCCAGTGTGCGATAGAGCTTCCCGTCCACATACACCGGTGCGCGGGGGGCCTCCCCCGTGCCGGGCAGGCTGATCCCGATGTCTGCATGTCGGGACTCTCCAGGACCGTTCACCACACATCCCATCACCGCAACGTGAAGAGATTCCACACCGGGATAACGCACCCTCCACTCGGGCATCCGCTCACGAAGATATCGCTGGATCTTCTCTGCCAGTTCCTGGAAAAACGTGGACGTTGTGCGCCCACAGCCCGGACAGCTGGTTACCTGAGGGACAAATCGCCGCAACCCAAGCGATTGCAGGATCTGCTGCGCCACCTCCACTTCCCGCGTTCGCGGTTCACCGGGACGCGGGGTCAGGCTCACCCGGATGGTGTCTCCAATGCCCTCCCAGAGAAGAATCCCGATGCCCAGCGCACTGGCAATCACCCCCTTGTCGCCCATGCCCGCTTCGGTGAGGCCCAGGTGCAGGGGATAGTCCGACTGCCGGGCCAGTTCCCGGTACACATAGATCAGATCGGGCACACTGGACACTTTGGCGGAAAGGATGATGCGGTCGTGGGGCATCCCAAGCGATTCCGCCTGACGGGCCGATTCCAGCGCCGACACTACCAGAGCGTCCAGCAGCACCTGATGGGCGGGGCGGGGCTCCGGCCGACGCGCGTTCTCATCCATCATTCGGGTCAGAAGGTGAGGATCCAGCGAGCCCCAGTTCACTCCGATAC
>JALUJC010000118.1 GCA_027053375.1 Caldifarciminota bacterium | reverse complement strand
AATATGGCAAAGCCATCGTGTTTGACTATTCCTACCGTTATTTCTATGGCGACGGCTTCGGCAAGGACTTCCGCATCCTCAACCTGCGGAACGACACGGACGAGGCGCAAACCCACACCCTGCTTCTGGGCAATTTGCTTTCCTTTTATGAGCAGCTGCGCCTGTATGAGGAGCGCCGGGGAGAACTGAAGCCCTATAACCTGGAGAAACCGCTCTGGGTGTTCGTGGGCAGCACGGTTGTAAAGAACACAAAGCAAGATAAGCTCAACAAGAAGGAGAAATTTACGGTCAGCGATGTGCTCACCGTGAGCAGGTTCCTTCACCAGGTTTTGTACGACCGCGCCTGGGCGGTGAAAATCCTGGGGAACCTGTTGGCAGGGAAGAGCAGCCTGGTGACGCCGGATGGTTCGGATGTGTTCCAGGGACGCTTCCAGTACCTGACTGAACTGGGCGAAAGCCCCGATGCCATTTACGCTGACCTGTTGCGCCGGGTCTTCCACGCTTCCGGGAGCGGCGGACTGCACCTGGCCGACATTCGCAGCAGCCCGGGGGAGATCGGCTTGAAGGCCGCCACCGGTGAGGATTACTTCGGCGTGATTTACATTGGAGACACGTCCGCTTTCAAGAAGCTGGTGGAGGCACAGGCACCGGAAATCACCCTGGAGGAGGAGGCCATTCGCAGCTCCCTGTTTGACGACATCAACCGCCCGGACTCCTCCATCCATGTGCTCATCGGGGCCAAGAAATTTATGGAGGGGTGGAACTCCTGGCGGGTGTCCAACATGGGCTTGCTCAATATCGGCCGCAGCGAGGGGTCCCAGATCATCCAGCTCTTCGGTCGCGGTGTACGTCTGAAAGGCAAAGACATGAGCCTCAAGCGTAGCACCGCCTTGCCGGGTAAGCATCCACGGTTTATCAAACTCCTGGAAACGCTCAACATTTTTGCTGTGCGCGCCAACTATATGGCCCAGTTCCGCGAATACCTCGAGCGCGAGGGCGTGGAAACCGACCCGATCATCGAAATGCCTCTCTTTACCTGGATCAATCGGCAGGCCCTGCGCCAGAACCTTGTGATTCCCCGTGTACCGGAGGGCAAGGACTTCCGGAAACACGCTTTTTGGAAGCTGGGAGTTGAGGAACGCATCCGCGTCCGGGTGGACCTCTCTACCCGGGTGCAGGCCCTGGAAAGCACGCGGACGGGACTGCACACTGCCACCGCCCAGACCGGTGGCGAGAGGCGCATCCCTAATGAAAGCCTGGAACTGGTTGACTGGGAACAGGTGTACCTGGATCTCCTGGATTATAAAGCGCGCAAGGGCTGGAGTAACCTGATCCTGCGACCTGAAACCCCGCGTAAACTCATGACGACCATCGACTATACCCTCATTGCCGATGACGAGACCATTCGTCCGCGGACCTTTGCTGGACGAGAGCGGCTACAGCAGGCGGTCACGACCATCCTGCAAAAGTATATGGAAACGGCCTACCGCCGGCGCCGCGAACGCTGGGAGACCACACAGATGGAATATCGCCCTCTGGACGAAAACGATCCCAATCTGGCCTTCAACCGGGAGGAAGTGCGGGAGAATCGTGCAGCCTATATCCTCCAGGTACGCCAATCTGACAGGAAACTCATTGAAGCTGTACAAAAACTGCTCGAAGAAGAAGAAAGGTTGTGTAAGGAGGAGAATGCCGGCCTGCCACGCATTGCTTTCGATGCCCATCTCTACCTACCGCTGCTCGTGGAGAAGGCGGGCGTGTTCGAAAGCATCCCCCCGCCCCTGAAGGAAAGCGAAGCTCGCTTTGTGCGGGACCTCAAAGCCTACTGGGAAGAGGAAAAGGACCGTGCCCTGAAGGGCAAGCGGATGTACCTGCTGCGCAACCTCACCCGGGGTAGAGGTATCGGCTTCTTCGAAGAACGTGGCTTCTTTCCTGATTTCATCCTCTGGGTGCTGGACAAGAAGACCCAGCGAATTGTGTTCATCGAGCCTCACGGGATGTTACACGCCAAGGCCTATGTCCACGACGAAAAGGCGCGCCTGCACGAAAGGCTGCCACAACTGGCTGCTGAGATCGCCCAGCGTAGCGGGCAAGACAATGTCATCCTGGATGCTTTTATCATCTCGGCAACCCCGTATGAGGAACTGTACCAGCATTATGATAACGGAGAATGGGGAAAAGAAGATTTTGCGGAAAAGCATATTTTGTTTCTCGAGCGCAATAACGCCTATGATTATATTAAACTGATCGTTGAACAAAACAATTGAATCCATCCACTTCGTTAGTGTTTGTTCATGCTTGAATAGACGAATTTGTCAAGAAAATTCTGGGCAGTAAATTCTGTGTTTTTTTTGTGTATCTGTGACAAACCGGATCATTATGTGTTCGTCAAAAATTCTGGATATCCATGGTATGTGATCATCTCCTTTGTGAGAATAAGCAAGCATCACCTCGGTTCCACCCCTTGACACCCCATGATTGAGACTATATCATATGATTGCACTAAAAAAATATGAGTGTGCAGGAGGTGAAGAATGAGCAAACAACCTTTTTCGCTGGATCGTGAAGTGGATCGTTTGATCCGCGCCGCGCGGGCCGTGGCCCGTCAGCGTGGGGATCGGTACGTGGACACCGATCACCTTCTGGTGGCCCTGCTGGAGCGCAGGGATCATAATCCTTTTGTAAAATGGCTGGAAAAACGGGGCATCTCGGTGGATGCCATGGCCCCCGAGGTGGATCGGGTGCTTCGTGCCTTTCAGGAGCAACTGGACCGAACGGCACGATCCTATCGGGATGCCCTGCAGGAGCAGGAACAGGAACTGGCGCGTGCCTATGATCCGGGTCTGGCACGTCGCGCCATGGATGCCCTGGTGCGCCATCTGGAGCGGTATATCGGAGACTATCTGGAAGGAAAACGTGACCTGGATGTGGCGAGGGTCCACGTTCGGCGCTGGGTTCGTGAACGACGGCCCCGGAGCCTTCTGGAGGAGTTCTTCCCCGAACTGGAATCGTGGTTCGGCTCCATGGGACCCTCCGGTGCGGAGTGGTCCCTCCGTGAGGACGTGATTGAGTTTCCGCGACGCTTCGTGAATGAGGTTCAGGCCCTGATTCGTGAGTCGGGTCTCACGGAGGAGGAAGGCAACGGACTCCTGTACCATCTGGCCGATCTGGAGGAAAAACTCCGGGCAGCCCTGCTTCAGATGGCTGAACAGGGATTTGACCCCCGCAGAGTTCTGGCAAAGGCACGTGCCACAGACACGGGCGAACCCGAACTGGGATCCTATGTCCAGGAGGTTCTCCGTCGTGCTGCCAGCCGGGCAGGGGATCAACCGGTGCGTCTGAGCCATATGGTGGATGCCCTGATCTCCATGCCTCGAACCGTGGGAGGGAACACCCTGAATCAGGTGATTCAGGCCGTACAGAAAGCAAGAGGAAGCGAGATGAACGGTCGCAGATTAACGGAGGAACTGCAGGAAGAAGAAAAAAGCGCCCTGGAGCGCTTTACGGTGGATCTTACGGCGCTGGCCCGGGAGGGGAAGCTGGATCCCGTCATCGGGCGGGATCAGGAGATCGCACAGGTGATTGAGATTCTGTCCCGGCGTCAGAAGAACAATCCCGTCCTGGTGGGTGAAGCAGGCGTGGGGAAAACGGCCATCGTGGAGGGCCTTGCCCAGCGAATTGCGGAGGGAGACGTGCCCGATCACCTGAGGGACAAACGGCTCCTGCAGCTGGACATGGGTGCGCTGATTGCGGGCACCAAATACCGTGGTGAGTTTGAGGAGCGCCTCAAGCAGATCTTGGAAGAGGTGAAACAGGCCGGGAACGTGATCCTGTTTATTGACGAGATCCACAATGTGGTGGGTGCCGGTCGTGCCGAAGGGGCCATGGATGCCGCCAATCTGTTAAAGCCGGCCCTTGCCCGTGGGGAGTTTCAGGTGGTGGGTGCCACCACGCCGGATGAGTACCGGAAGTATATTGAAAAAGACTCGGCGCTGGAGCGGCGCTTCCAGCCGGTATGGGTGGACGAACCCACCCCCGAGGTCACCCTGGAAATCCTCA
>JALUJC010000117.1 GCA_027053375.1 Caldifarciminota bacterium | reverse complement strand
AGATTCCCCAGAGCCTGAAACCAGAAGGGATGCGAAAGCCTTCGCAGGATCTCATCCGGTCCCCACTCCTCACGCAGGGCTTCCAGAATGGAACCGCCCAGGTGGATCATCCGTTCCATTAACCACCGGGGCGCACGCCCACCGTGGAGGGGAAGATCCACCACAGGCCTGCGCCTCATCCGTTTTCCTCCAGTTGCGCATGGATCCAGTCCATCTCACGGTTGGCGACTTCCTCCCAGGTGGGAAACCGCCGGGCCCCCCGGGACGTGGAAGCCTGCAGGGAACGATACGTTTCCTCCCTTCCCAGCGCGTACAGCTGCTGAACCAGGGCATCCAGCGAGCGGACCCATATCACACCTTCTTCCCGACCCAGCACGCGGGACTCTCCAGAGGTTTCCATTCCAAGAACCGGCCGTCCGTGGGCAAGTCCCTCCACCAGGGGCAGGGTCAGGTTGGCATACCGGTTCAGCACCAGGACGCCGTGGACCCGGGGATAGACCTCCTGCATCCTGGACCAGCTGAGACGTCCAAGATACCTTACACCGGGGATCCGGGAAAGCACCTCCGCATAGGGACCCTCACCGGCCACCCAGAATTCCACAGGGAGTCTCCCCTGTCCAGCCACATGCTGGAGAATCCTGACCAGCCGATCCGCGCCTTTCAGACGATCCAGGGTTCCTGCAAAAAGCCAGCGCCAGGGAGGAGCAGAAGGCGGGGGCGTGGGCATCACGAGGGGACGGGCATTCCACACCTCCAGGACCGGAATCCGGGTAGGTGAGAACCGGTGCACCACCGCGGCGCCTCCTGTTCCATCCTGAACCGCAATCCAGCCGTCCGGGGGATGCCGGAATGCCCAGAAAAGGGGCCACTGACGCCACCGGTACAGCCATCCCCGCGAAAAGTACACAAACCCATAGGTCTTTAGCAGCAACCGGAGGCCCCGTTCGCGGGCGAACCGGTACACTGCGGGATAGGGAAAAGGGGAAAGACAGAGGAGGGCTCGTGGAAGCGAATCCCGGGCACGGAGGGCGTAATGGATCGTTGTCTGCCAACGCCACCATCGCCAGCTGTCCCGCCAGGTGCGGTAAGGCATGTGAGGGAATTCTAACCAGCGGAAGGTCAACCCCGAACGGGAGAGCGCTTTTCGGAGAAAGTGGTTGTTGGGAGGTCCATACCCCTCTTCGGCACTGTCCCCGGGCCAGGGGGAGATCACCCAGAGGTCATCCTTCATCACACCGCACCCGTATTCGCCCCCGTCGGGGCAACACCCGGTCAGGTCGAACCCAGAGAACATCTCCAGGACGAACCTGGTTTGCCCCCGCAAGTTCGGCTTCTTCCAGGATATCCGGCAACCAGACCCGTCCAGGTGCGCGAACCTCCGCGCGCAGGCGGGGTTCCTCTTCTTCAAGCCAGCGAAGAACCCAGTAACGTGTCCGACGACGCATCCACAGCCGTGCCTGGCGGGAACGTTCCTCATACTCCACCCCGATGCCCACCAGATCTTCTTCGGTGTAAGGCGCAGCCATTCCCTTCAGGGCATGGAGGAACTGGATCTGCAGCACCAGGTCGATGGCGCGGCGGATGGGCGAAGAACCCTGGGTATACAGCGGCAACCCCACCGCCGGATGAGGCAGAGGACGGGCGGTCCAGAAGGCACGGGGAAACTGCCCGGGCGCACGGTGTTCCACCTGCTCTGAAGCACGGTAATAGCCAGGCACCCCATGCCGCAGCAGGGCTTCGGCAAACAGGGCATTGTACAGCAGCATCCATTCCATGGTGGCTTCCTGACCTGCATCGGGATCCACCCGATCCACCGAGATCCAACCCTGATAGAGACGAACCTTGATATAGGGCTGAAGGGTACTCACGCTCCCGCGCTTTTCTCGCCAGCGTCTTCGCGCTTCAATAAACCGTTGAACTTCGCGCCCTTCAGGCTGGGTTTCCAGCCAGCGGGTCCACTGCTCCGGAGACCACCGTTCCAGGAGCCGCACCCGCAACACATGCCATCGGGCTTCCAGCACCTCACCCTGGCGATCCAGGGTGACATCCACCACCAGTGCGGGACGGGCTTCTTCCGTGGTGAGAGAAAACACCTGTTCCACCACAGGGCGGGGAAACATGGGAAAGATCTCATCGGGTGTGTAAACGGTCAGCATACGCTTCAGGGCTTCTTCCAGGAGCGGATTGCCGGGCCGAAACCACACTGCCGGCGCTGCCACCATGAGGCGGACCACCAGCCGATCTTCTTCCACCTTCAGAAACGCCCATGCGTCGTCCACTTCAAAGGTCTCCGGATCATCCACTGCCACACCCCCTTCCCAGACCTCATCCACCTCCAGCCAGGGGGGAGCCGGCAACGTTTCTACTGCAAAGGACCGCGGAAAGGCAAGCCGGTAGGGCACCTCGTTCACATCCCGGGGAAGCCAGCCTTCCCGGGTCAGGCGCTCCAGCATCCGGTCCGGGTCAGGCAGCGGCAGTGATTCCAGAAGGGGGGGGACCCGCCCGGTCAGTGCGTACTGCCGGAAGGCATCACGGTAGGGCGCCAGGAGGGCATGTTCAGGAAGGGCGCTGTGCCCTGCCAGCCAGCGGCGAAGGGCCTGCTCCAGCTGCTTTCGCTCCGCGCGTGCACGCTCCTGTTCCCTGAGGTCTTCCCATCCCTGACGGGAAAGTACGGAGACCGTTCCATCCTCATTCCACATGAAACGCGGATCCCTGCTGAGTTTACGGAGAAATGCCAGCCAGACCAGAGAATCTTCCGGAAGATCAAGAAGCGCAAACAGATCCTCCGGGGGAAGATGTGTCTCTCCCGCCACCACATCCCATAGTTCATGGAGATCCGGGATCTCCTGCGCGTCCATGGCTTCCAGAAGACTTCGCAGAGCTTTCCGCTTCTCCTGATCGGTACGCAACGTCTCCTGGACAGGAAGTCGACCGAGCACGATCCCCCGCTCAGGGGCAAGACGCCCTCGACCATCCACCCAGATCCGTTCCCGGGGCGGGGGTTCGTAGAAACCCCAGAGCAAACGACCACGGGAGAGAAACGCCACAAACTCCACGCCGGATCCTTTCTCAGACCTGTGTCCCCACACGGGAGGTGAGGCGGCAGTAGGCGCAAACTTCCAGGGTGGTGGGCATTCCGCACACGGTGCATGTACGGAGCTCCACCCCGGGGTGCGTATGTGAGGAAAGCACTTCCTCACGGAAACGAAGGAATTCCCGGTAATACCGGAGTTTGGTCCCGGGCGACCGCTCCTCCAGGCGATTCAGGAGTTCCTTATAAAAGATGCTTTTGGCCCCCTCTGCAAAAGGACATTCCATACGAACATAATCAATCCCCTGGAATAGTGCATACAGTGCGGTTTCCTTCTCGCTGAGATACACAAAGGGTTTGGCTTTGGCCGCCATCCGGGGATGGGTGGAGGGAAGAAAGGGTGCCTGGCGGGCGAGGTATCCCGTGTCCCATCGAAGGTTGTTGGCCAGCAGTGTGGCCACCTCATCGTCCAGATTGTGGCCGGTCACCACCACAGGGAATCCGTGCTCCACAGCGTAACGGTTCATCCAGTAGCGTTTGACGGTTCCGCACTGGGAGCAGGGTACCTGCTGTCGCCGCCGGTGCACCAGGGCAGGAATGGTATACCCGAAGGTCTGCTCCAGGTGCAGGATGTGCACCGGGAGACCATGGGTTTCCTGAAATTTCTTCACCTTTTGCAGGGACAGATCGGAATAGCCCACCCCCTCGTGGATTCCCAGATGGATGTACAGCCCTGACACGTTGTATCCCAGCCGGTGGAGGACCCGCATGGCGGCAAGGGAGTCCTTCCCACCCGACACCGCCACCAGCACCGGTGTGTTGCGATCAAACATCCGGTGACGACGGATGGCACGTTCCACCTCACGCTCAAAACGCTCCACAAAGTGGTCCCGACAGAGCGCAAGGTTGTGCTGCCGGAGGTGGACCTGCGCATTTTTCCCGCAGATTCGGCATTTCATGGCGGGGAAAGTATACGCGCTCCCCACCGAACCATCAGAAAGGGGTGCCCCTCACGGATTTTCCCGAATCCCTCATT
>JALUJC010000116.1 GCA_027053375.1 Caldifarciminota bacterium | reverse complement strand
AACGTACCCTGCTTGTGGGTTTGCTCCATGCCCTGTGGTATGCCCTGGCCCCGTTTCTGGAGGAGCGTACGTTGAGAGTTCGTTTCGGTGACCCCTATTTACGATACCTCCGCTCCGTTCCCCGGTTCCTCCCCCGGATTCGTGGTGGCGCTCCTGCGGTGTCCGGACTCCTGCTCTTGTTCCTTGTTGCGGGGATGGGTGCACCGCTTCAGGCGCAGGAGGTTCTGCCCCGGGTGACCCTTGGGGGGCGTGGGCTCTTTTCCCTGAATGGTGACATGTGGTTGCAGCAGGCAGGCGGAGATCAGACATACCTTGGAGAGGATCTTTCGGACACGTATATGCTGCTCCGATTTGACCGTAAGCTCTACGGAATCCAGCGTCCTCAGGTGGCCGGTGTGGTCCTGGGTTTTTCCCTCCCCGATCCGGAGAGTCATCTGGACCCGCTCTATCTCAATCAGGTGCACGTTTTCTGGTGGGGTAAGTTCTGGGAAGCGGTTGCTGGGCAGACCCGGCTCATGAACTTCTTGCTGGAGTTTCCCACCTTGCGGGACGACGACCTCCTGGATTTTGCATTCGTTCGTAATGCACAGAATCACAGCCCCGCCTCAGAATATGACCTCTATGGACGTGTGGTGCGCCTGTCGCTCTTCGAGAAAGCCTCCCGATGGGTTCAGCGTGTCCAGGTGGCACGCCTGACCGTCACGGACACAAACGGTGTGGTTCAGGAAACACCCAGTGGTTTTCAGCTGTACTCCGCAGAGGTGGCCTATCGCCTGCCGGAGGTGCTGCGTTTTTCCGGCCGGATCCGCAAGGCAGGCGTTCGTCTGGATGTTCAGCGGCTGGATGAAGACACCGTCCGGTGGCTTCCCACCGTGGGGGCCGCTCTGGCGGTGAATCTCACCCAGAATCCGCTGAGCAACTGGGTGTTACGGATGCAGGGTATGATGACCCCGGGTCTGGAAGGGGTGCGTCTGACAGATTTATCCGATCCGGCGATGCGTGCGCGCGCGCGGAGCTATGCTGTGGTGAGCGGGATCAGCCTGAGATTGCGACCTTACCAGTTGCTCCGATGGCGGTTCTCTCTCCTTGGCGGATTCCGTGCCTATCCTGATTTCCAGGCCTGGCAGGCCACGGTTATCGCGGGCATCTACCGTCGCGTGGGCGTGGGGGCGGATATGGGAATTCAACTGGTGCATGAGCAGACATCCGGGAATCTTGCTTCGGTGCTTGGCTTTACACAACGACATGCGGTGAATGTGTTCTTTTCCTTTGATTATGAAACCATGTGGAACAGCTACTTTACGGATCGAGAGACGCTGCTCAACCTCGAACATGGCTATGCGCCGTAAGATGGGAAGCAAGAGGGTGCACCGGAAGTCCCCGGGGAGGAGGTCCATCCCTCCCCGGGGACGCAGAGCCGGATGGGTGTTCGTGAACCCGTGCGGCGACCTTACTGTACAGGGAGAACCTCGTGTATGCTGGGAATATGGATGAATGTATGGATGGCCCTTCTACCGGTGGTGTGGACCCTGCGAACGGGTGGTGCGGTGGGAGGGTTGTTGGAGAAGGGAAAGCCGTGGATGCGCCCCGCCGGACGTGCCATGACCTATGTGGCACTCACACCGGGCGGAGATACCCTCCTGGCGGTGAGCACAGGAGAAAGCCGGGTGTACCGCATGGACCTGACCACCCGGAGGTGGCTGGAACCCATGGCCGTGGGACCTTCCCCAAAGGGGATCAAAGTGTCTCCAGATGGGCGTTGGGCACTGGTGGCCGAGGAGGGGTCTGGGACCGTGGGCATTCTGGACTTGGAGAAGGGACGCCGGGTGGGAGAGATCCCTGTGGGAAAAATGCCCCACAACATCCGGTTTTCCCCGGATGGAAACAGGTTGTATGTCACGGTTCAAGGAGACAACGAGGTGGTGGAGGTGGACTGGGTAGGTCGGACGGTCAACCGCCGTCTTCTGGTTCCGGGGGCTCCCCACAACCTGGACATCACACCGGATGGGGCCTTTCTGTTTGTCTCAGGGGCAAAAAATGACACCCTGAGCGTGGTGGACGTCCGCAGATGGGAGATCGTGGCTCGCCTTCCCCTCACACGGGGACACCACGGGGTGGACGTCACACCGGATGGGAGATGGGTCCTGGTAACCGGCATAGGGTCTGATCGCCTGACTGTGATCTCTGTCCCGGACTTTCGGGTAGTGGCCCAGATCCCGGTGGGCCAGGGCCCTCACGGGGTTCGCAGCGACCCCGAAGGCCGTTATGCCTATGTGGCGGTGGCCACGGGGAAGGTGGCGGTGGTCGATCTGGAGAAACGAGAGGTGATCAGAGATCTCTCTATCCAGGGTATGCCGTTCTGGATTGCTGTACGGGGGAACCCATGAAAACACCCCGGCAACGCCTGTGGCACGGGCCTGGAAAGCCGGTCTTTTTGAACGTTTTTCTGTGCACATTGACACAAATAAATGGGACGAGTCTGACCCGCGCTGTACGCATCGTCCCGAACAAGGAGGTACGGGGATGAAATCATCCCATTTTGATCAACATCCACACGGGGATGGGCATTCACGGGATTCCCATCACGAACATGCCGAAGCCCATGCGCATGGGAACCATGAGGCGACGCATACGCACGGTCCACACGGACCTGCGCAGCACGAGGCACACCCTGTGGACCACGGCAAGCATGAAGGACATGAAGGGCACGGAGATCATCATGATCACCACGCACACATGGTGAGAGACTTTCGCAAGCGGTTCTGGATCTCCTCGCTGATGACCCTTCCCATTCTGCTGCTGTCTCCTATGATCCAGCGACTGCTGGGCGTGTCCTTCGCATTTCCCGGAGATCTGTGGGTTCTCTGGCTGTTATCCAGCGCCGTGTATGTCTACGGTGGCTGGCCCTTCCTGAAGGGGATTGTGGAGGAGCTCCGGAAGGGTCAACCCGGGATGATGACCCTGATCGCACTGGCCATCTCCGTGGCGTATGTGTACAGCAGCGTGGTGGTCTTCGGATTACCCGGGAAAGTATTCTTCTGGGAACTGGCAACGTTGATTGATATCATGCTTCTCGGGCACTGGATTGAGATGAAGTCCGTACTTGGGGCTTCCCGTGCACTGGAAGAACTGGTTCGTTTGCTTCCTTCCGAAGCCCACCTGCTCCAGCCCGATGGGAAGATCGTGGATGTGCCTGTTTCTCAGTTAAAGCCGGGCGATCGTGTATTGATTCGGCCCGGGGAAAAGGTTCCCGTGGACGGGGTGGTGGTGGAGGGACATTCCAGCGTAAACGAGGCCATGCTCACGGGGGAATCCAAGCCAGTAGAGAAAAAAGAAGGGGATGAGGTGATTGCCGGTGCCATCAATGGGGAAGGTGCACTGACCATTGAGGTACGAAAAACCGGCAAGGATACCTATCTTTCGCAGGTCATTGACCTTGTGAAAAAAGCACAGGAAACCCGTTCAAGAACGCAGGATCTGGCCAACCGTGCAGCCTTCTGGCTCACGCTGATCGCTATCGGTGCTGGAGGCGTGACCCTGGTGACCTGGTTGATGCTGGGGAAGGATTTCGCCTTTGCGCTGGAGCGGACGGTCACGGTGATGGTGATCACCTGCCCGCATGCACTGGGCCTCGCGGTTCCCCTGGTGGTTGCGGTTTCCACTGCCCTCTCTGCACGCAATGGATTGTTGATTCGTGATCGCTCAGCTTTTGAACGGGCAAGGGAGCTTCAGGCGGTGATTTTTGACAAAACGGGCACCCTCACAGAGGGGCGGTTCGGTGTGACCGATCGGGTCACACTGGGAGATCTGGATGATCGGACCCTGCTCCAGATCGCAGCGTCCCTGGAGCGCTCATCAGAGCATCCCATTGCGCGTGGAATTGCGGATTCTGCTGAGGAACAGGGTCTTGAATTTCTGCCTGTGGAAGATTTTCGCGCCATACCCGGGAAAGGGGTGGAAGGAACCCTTCAGGGGACCCTTTATCGGGTTGTGAGTCCCGGGTATCTCCGGGAAATCGGTGTTCAGGTGGATCATCCCCGTGTGAAGGAGGTGGTGGAACAGGGGAAAACCGTGGTCTTCCTGCTTCGTGACCGGGAAGTGCTGGGGGCGCTGGCGCTCGCGGACCGGATCCGGGAAGAATCCAGAGAAGCAGTGCGTGTTCTGAAGTCCATGGGGCTTAAGGTGATGATGCTGACCGGGGACAGCACCAACGTGGCACGATGGGTTTCTGAAGAGCTCGGCCTGGATGACGTTTTTGCAGAGGTGCTCCCGCATGAGAAGGCCGAAAAGGTACAGGAAGTTCAGAAGAAGGGGTTGCGCGTGGCCATGGTGGGGGATGGTGTGAACGATGCCCCCGCGCTTGTTCAGGCGGATGTGGGAATCGCCATTGGCGCGGGGACCGATGTGGCGGTCGAAGCCGCAGATATTGTGCTGGTTCGGAATGATCCACGGGATGTGGCCGCCATTCTTCACCTGTCCCGGGCAACCTTCCGAAAGATGCAGCAGAATCTTTTGTGGGCAACAGGGTATAACCTGTTTGCCATTCCCCTGGCAGCGGGCGTGCTTTACACCTATGGTGTCCTGTTGACCCCTGCCATGGGTGCGTTGCTGATGAGTCTTTCCACCGTGGTGGTGGCCATCAATGCACAATTGCTCTGGAAAGCAGGGAGGAAAACATCATGAGCAAACGAAGCATACGCCGAAGCCGACGTCGTGGCAGACCCTCTCCGTTCCTCTGGATGGGGGGGGTGGTGTTTCTGTTTCTTGCCGGATGGTTCATGTTTCAGGGAGGAGGCGCCACACCTGCGTATGCCGCGTACCCACCGGGTGTGGAGGAAAATCCCCGTGCGCTTGCCGCCTATCAGGCTGCGGATCACCTGCGAAAGACCAACCCGGAAGCCATGGATTATATCCCGTGTTACTGTGGGTGTGGTCGTATGGGACATAAAAGTATCCGGAGCTGTTTCCTGACCGACCGAGGGTATGGGGATCACGGTGCCTATTGCGATGTATGCCAGAACATCATGCTTACCCTGGATCGCGGATTGAAGGAAGGGCGAACGGTCCGGGAGATCCGGGAAGCGGTGGACGCTTATTATTCCAGGGATCCCCGGTTTGTTCCCACACCCACCCCCATGCCTCCGGAGGACCTCTGAGCGAACTTGCAGGGACCGGAGCCGGACTCTATACTACGAACCTGATTCGAAGAAATGTGAGGGCGTGTGATGCGTACGGAAAAAAAGAGGCGTCGTGAGTTCGTGTTGCCTGTGGAGGGGATGACCTGTGCCTCCTGTGTGCACCATGTGGAAAAGGCCCTGAGCAGTGTCCACGGGGTGGAGGCGGTACAGGTCAACCTGGCCACCGGCCTGGCGAAAGTTCGGGTGGAAGATCAGGCTTCCCTGGAGGCGCTGGTGGAGGCAGTGGAGTCTGCAGGTTACGGTGTGCGTACCGAGGAGGTCACCCTTCAGGTGGAGGGGATGACCTGTGCCTCCTGTGTGCACCATGTGGAAAAGGCCCTGAACAGCGTTCACGGGGTGGAGGCGGTGCAGGTTAACCTGGCCACCGGACAGGCCCGGGTGCGTTTTATGCCAGGACTTGTGGAGATCCATCAGCTCACACAGGCGGTGGAAGACGCAGGTTATGAGGCACATCTGCCCGCAGACCGGGAAGATGAAGAGGTGTCTCCGGAAGAAAAACGGATGCGGGAAGCCCGGCGTAGAATGCTGGTTGCCTGGGCTTTTACGGTCCCCGTCATCCTTTGGATGATCCCCGAAATGTTCTGGGGGATCGCCTGGCCGTCTGCCTCCCTCTACCGGCTGGGCATGATCCTGCTGGCGTTACCCGTTCTTTTCCGCGCGGGTGGTCCCACCCTTGTGGGAGGATTTCGTGCCCTCCGTGCGGGCTATCCCAACATGGATTCGCTGATCTTTCTCGGCACCACCGCATCCTTTCTGACCGGTCCTGCAGGATACTGGCTCCCCGTGGCCAACTATGCAGGGGTGGCCGCCATGATCATGGCCATCCATCTCACCGGTCGGTACATTGAGGAGACCGCGAAGGGGCGAGCCAGCCAGGCCATTCGGAAGCTCCTGGAACTGGGGGCGAAAACCGCCCGCGTGGTCCGGGAAGGACGGGAGGTGGAGATCCCCGTGGAGCAGGTTCAGGTGGGGGATCGGATGGTGATTCGTCCGGGTGAAAAAATTCCCACGGATGGCGTGGTTGTGGAGGGGGAAAGCGCTGTGGACGAATCCATGGCGACCGGGGAGCCGATCCCTGTGGTGAAACGTGCAGGAGATGAGGTGATCGGTGCCACGGTGAACCAGGATGGAAGGCTTGTGGTTCGGGCCACCCGGGTGGGAAGAGACACCTTCCTGGCCCAGGTGATTCGTCTGGTGGAGGAGGCGCAGACCACCCGTGTTCCCATTCAGGCGTTTGCAGATCGGGTGACGGCTGTGTTCGTTCCCGTGGTGATGAGCATTGCCCTCGGGACTTTTCTGATCTGGATGCTTCGGCCCGACTGGATGCTCCAGCTGGCGCGTCTGGGAACCTTTCTTCCCTGGGTGCATCCCACCGGTACGGTGCTGACTCTGGCGCTGGTCGCCACCATTTCGGTTCTGGTCATTGCCTGTCCCTGTGCGCTTGGACTGGCCACCCCTACGGCGCTGATGGTGGGAAGCGGCAAGGGGGCAGAACAGGGGATTCTGTTTCGCAGTGGTGAGGCCATTCAGCTCCTGCGAGAAGCGCGGATGGTGGTGTTTGATAAGACCGGTACCCTTACCCGCGGGCATCCCTATGTGACCGATGTGGTTCCTGCGAAGCGCATCACGGAAGAAGGGCTGCTGCAACTGGCCGCTTCCGTGGAACAGGGAAGCGAGCATCCACTGGGGCGGGCTGTGATCCAGGCTGCAGAGGAGCGGGGAATCTCGCTTCTTTCTCTGTCAGCCTTTCAGAATCACCGTGGACTTGGTGTGGAGGGACGCGTGGAGGGACGCCGTGTCTGGGTGGGTTCTCCACGGTGGCTGGAGACATTGCATATCCAGGGCGTATCCCGGAATGAGGAGGCGGAAGCCCTGGAGTCGCGCGCCCGCACCGTGATGTTTGTGGCGGAAGAGGTGGAAGGAACCCCCGTCTTTCGCGGGTGGATCGCCGTTGCCGATCCCATCAAACCGGAGGCACGGGCGGTCATCGCCTGGTTGCAGTCTCAGGGAATCCAGACCGCGCTGATTACGGGCGATCATCCCCGGACGGCCCATGCGGTTGCCCGTGAGCTTGGAATCACGCATGTGGTGGCCGGCGTACTGCCCGCCGGGAAGGTGGAGGAAGTCCGAAAGCTTCAGCAAACTCATCGTCCACTGGTGTTTGTGGGAGACGGGATCAACGATGCGCCGGCCCTCACCCAGGCCGATGTGGGGATGGCGCTGGGAACGGGCACCGACATCGCCATTGAGGCGTCCGATGTGATGCTGATTCAGGGCAACCTCTGGAAGGTGGTGGAGGCCATTGCGCTCTCCCGTGCCACGTTCCGGAAGATCCAGCAAAACCTGTTCTGGGCGTTTGCCTATAACGTGGTGATGATTCCCATGGCGGTGATGGGCTGGATGCACCCCCTCCTGGCCGAGCTCGCCATGGCAGGATCGTCCATTTCGGTGGTGACCAACGCCAACCTTCTTCGGAGGTATCGGCCTCCTCAACAGGAGCGAAAGGGATGAAAATGATTTGGGCGGTGATCCGCCATCGTTTAAAACAGCGCGTAGAGGAAGCGCTGATGGCCCCTGAACTGGGAATATCAGGGTTGACGTGCACGACGGTCCATGGATTGGGACATGAAACCCGGTTGCTTTTTCAGCCCCATGAGCTGGCCTACTGCCGGGTGGAAGTCCTGGTGGAAGATGATCAGGTGGATCGCGTACTCCAGACCCTGATGGATGCCGCACATACCGGTGTGGAAGGAGATGGCCTGGTGGCGGTCCTTCCCGTGGAACGTGTGTATCATATTCGGACAAGGAAAGAAGGCCTGAACGGAACAGCGATGCCCGGGGCCTGAAAAAATTTTTTTCACCCCAAATACTAATACTCATCGTATGATGGGAGGTTGAGAATGAACGGATGGTTACTCTGGATGGCCGTTGCTGCGACAGGGCGTTATCAGGCGTCGTATACGCTGGAAGATCTTCTGCAGCTGGCCCTTCAGCGGAATCAGACGCTTCAGGCTGCAAAAACACGTGTGCGATCGCAGTCCTGGAAACGCTTGCCGGCACTCTCCCTGCCCTCTCCCATGGTGGGGTATATGTGGGATCCCACCGATGCACCGTGGAATCGACAGGGCTGGGTGATATCCCAGACGGTCCCCTTTCCGTTGAAACTCTGGACCCGATATCGGGTCCAGGAGGGGCGTGTACATCAGGCGGAGGCAAGGGTTCGTTCGGTGGAGGCACAGCTGCTCCGGGACGTGGAGATGGCGTACCACGATCTGCAGTTCGCGGTTGCGTGGGATTCTCTGATAGAGGGATATCTGGAGGTGCTTCAAGGAGCACGGAAGGTGAGCGCGTCCCGTTATCGTACGGGAATGCGTCCATTGAAGGAACCCGTGAGGTGGCAGCTGGAATGGGCCCGGCTGGAGGCGGAACGCTCTGTGGTACGCGCGCTTCAGGAGGATGCACTTCAACGTTTACATTCAATGCTGCGCCTTCAGGAACCGCTGGATCCGCGGCTTCTTATCCCTGTGGACTCCCTTCGTCTTCCCGAAGGTGTTCTGGAGGAAGCCCCGGGGATTCAGCAGGCACGAGCCCGGCAGGAGGTGGCGGAGGCTTTTTCCAGGCTGAAATTCTGGTCCGTCTTCCCGGACGTACGTATCCAGGCACAAACCATGGAGCGGATGGGGATGGTGATGTGGGGGGCCATGCTCACGGTTCCCCTGTTTCTCCCTTTTCGGGAGGCACCAGCGTGGCAGGCAAGCCGCCTGTCAGCGAAAGCCTCTCAACTGGAGACTGCGCAGATTCGGCAGGATCTTGCCGCCCGGTTTGAAGGGATGAGGGTCACCTGGAACGCACTGTGGATCAGGGATTCTCTCCTGCAGTCGGAGGTTCTTCCCGGTGCGGAAGCATTCTTTTCAAGCGTGGAGGCGGCCTTTCGAAGTGGGGGTGCGGGGTATCTTGAGTTTCTGGATGCCTACCGGGAACTGTATCGCGCAAGGAAAGAGTGGCTCCAGAATCGGAGAGAACTTGGGTACCTCCATGCAAGAATGGAGGCACTTCTGGGATATCCATCGGTTCTACAGGGAGGAAAACGTCCATGAAAGTAAAACCTGGGATGCGTATGGTGTTGATCTGGTTCACAACTCTGGCAGCAGCCGCACCGAATGGCGCCCATGATCAGGGAGCCACCGGGCATTCTGCCCGCCAGCAGGATACGACGGCGTCCAGTATGCCCCCCGGGTATGCCATGGTGCGGCTCAGTGATATGCAGCGGCAGCTCACGGGTGTGGTGACAGTCGCCGTTCAGCGGAAAACGCTCATACACACGGTGGACCTTTCCGGCGTGGTGGATGAGGCGGAACCCCGAACGTTCACGTGGAGTCCACGGTTTTCAGGATGGGTCACAAAACTCTATGTGCGGGAGACGGGACAGCAGGTTCGCCAGGGAGAGGCGCTGATGGAGGTCTACAGTCCCCCTCTGATCCAGGCACAGCAGGAACTGGTGTACGCCCTGGAGCAGGGGGATTCCTCCCTGATCGCCAATGCCGGAGAGAAGCTCCGGCTCCTCGGGGTGCATGAACGGGAAATCCAACAACTGATCCGCGAGCGGAAAGTACGGAATACCCTTCTCATACGAAGTCCCTTTTCCGGCGTAGTGGTGAAGAAAAACGTGGTGGAAGGAACAGCTCTGCGGCCGGGCATGGAGGGATTCCGGATCGTTTCGCTGGATCAGGTGTGGGTCCGGGCGGCGGTGCCTGAGAGGGTGGCCCAGGAGGTTCGCCCGGGAATGCCCGTCGGGATCCGGGTCCAGGGTGTGCACGGTGTGCTGGAAGGACGTGTCCGCTTTGTATCTCCTGTGGCAGATTCAAGGACAAGGACAGTGGAGATCCGGGTGAACCTCTCCAATCCCGGCGGTGCGTTGCGACCCGGTATGGTGGCCACCGTACGTCTTCAGCAGTCCTGGCCGGAAACGCTGGTGATTCCCGGGGATGCGGTGATCCAGACAGGACGGCGGAATGTGGTCTTTGTGGAGGTGGAGAAAGGTCACTACATGCCGAGAGAAGTCATGCTGGGTCGCTACGGCGACCAGGGTGTGGAGGTTCTCAAAGGGTTGAGAGAAGGTGAACGCGTGGTGGTACGGGGGACCTTTCTGCTGGATGCGGAGAGCCGGATCCAGGGCGGTGGCGGTGGAGGTGGCCACCATCACTAATGAATGTGAGGGACCGATATCATGATTGAGCGTTTGATCAGCTGGTCAGGAGAGAATCGTTTTCTCGTGTTTTCCGGAATCCTCTTCCTGTCGCTTCTGGGGTTGTGGAGTCTGCGCAGAACACCCCTGGACGCCATCCCGGATCTTACGGATCCACAGGTAATCCTGCATACGGAATGGATGGGGAGATCACCGGAACTTGTGGAAGAACAGATCACCTATCCCATTGCCACCAAACTGCTCTCTGCGCCCAGGGTCCAGGCGGTGCGTGGGTACTCCATGTTCGGCAACTCCTTCGTTTATGTGATCTTTGAGGAGGGCACCGACCTGTACTGGGCGCGTTCACGGGTGGTGGAGTATCTGTCTCAGATCGAGAAGGACCTTCCGGAGGGCGTCACACCCACCCTGGGGCCAGATGCCACCGGACTGGGCTGGGTTTTCCAGTATGCGCTGGTGGATACCACAGGGAAACATGACCTTTCCCGGTTGCGAAGCTTCAACGATTGGTATCTGCGATATGCGCTCCAGTCTGTGCCTGGCGTTGCGGAAGTGGCCCCCATTGGGGGCTATGTAAAGGAGTATCAGGTGATCCTTGATCCGACGCGCCTGGCGTCCTATGGCATCCCCGTGGACCAGGTGATGCGTGCCATCCGGATGTCCAACCGTGATGTGGGGGGACGCAACTTTGAGTGGGCTGGGCGTGAGGTGATTGTGCGCGGGCTCGGATATATTCGCTCTCTGGAGGATCTGGCGCCCATTGCCGTTGGGCGGGCTCCGGACGGGACGCCTGTCTATCTGAAGGATGTGGCGCGCATTCAGCTGGGGCCCGCACCGAGACGCGGCACAGCGGACCTGGATGGCCAGGGTGAGGTCGTGGGTGGGGTGGTCATCATGCGGCAGGGGGAGAACGCCCTGCGAGTGATTCAGCGGGTGAAGGCAAAGTTGAAAGAGATCCAGAATACGCTTCCGGAGGGGGTCGGGGTGGTGGTGACCTATGATCGCAGTGAGTTGATTCAGCGAGCCATTCGGGTCCTGCTCCGAGCTCTCCTTGAAGAGTCTGTGATCGTGTCCGTGGTGACCGTGCTGTTTCTCTGGGCCTTTCGGAGCGCGCTCGTTGCCATCCTTCTTCTCCCCGTGGCCATCCTTCTCTCGTTTATCCCCATGGCAGCCCTTCGGGTGACCGCCAACATCATGTCTCTGGGAGGTATCGCCATTGCGCTGGGGGCCATGGTGGATGCAGCGGTGGTGATGATTGAGAATGCCCACAAATTGCTGGAACGTGCCCAGGAGGAGGGGGGTGGGAAGCCTCTGCCCGCGACCCAGCGTTTTCAGGTGATTCTGGAAGCGGCAAGGCAGGTGGGTCGTCCCCTCTTCTTCTCCCTGTTGATCATCACCATCTCTTTCCTGCCCATTTTTGCACTGGAAGCACAGGAAGGCAGGCTCTTCAAGCCGCTGGCTTTCACCAAGACCTTTGCCATGTTCTTTGCGGCGTTTCTTTCCATCACCCTGGCGCCGGCTCTGCTCACCATGATTGTGGGACGGGTGCGACCGGAGTCCGAAAATCCCCTGAACCGCTTTCTGGTTCGTGTTTACCGTCCGGTGGCGCTGAAGGTGCTGCGATACCCCTGGCGAACGGTTCTCGTGGCGGTTGCAGTGTTTCTGCTCAGCCTCCCGCTGTTCCGGAAAATCGGGAGCGAGTTTATGCCGCCCCTGGAGGAGGGCAGCATCCTGTATATGCCCACCACCCTGCCCGGTATCTCCATTACCGAGGCCCGGCGGATCCTTCAGATTCAGGACAGTGTGCTGAAGAGCTTTCCGGAGGTTGCCCGTGTGTTTGGCAAGGCTGGACGGGCTGAAACGGCCAC
>JALUJC010000115.1 GCA_027053375.1 Caldifarciminota bacterium | reverse complement strand
CCCTCGCCCCGCGTCGCCCCCCCGCACGGGTTGACCCTGATCCGGACCCGTTATACCACCGCTTCACCTTCCTCCTGAAGCACCCCCACAAACACCTCCGTCAGTCTCGGGTCAAACGCCTTTCCGGCAAGCTGTGCAATCTGGAACAGGGCCTCTTCATGGCTCATGGGTTCCTTCCGATAGGGCCGCACCGAACGCATCACATCGTAGGTATCCGCCAGCGCAACAATACGCGCAAGCAGGGGAATCTCTTCGCCTTTGAGTCCCTCCGGATATCCGGTTCCATCCCATCGCTCATGGTGATAGAGAATCACTCTTCTCGCCGCTTCAGGAAGGCTCTGAAGTTTCCTAGCGAGTTCATAACCCACCGTGGTGTGGGTCTTCACCTGCTCAAACTCCATTTCCGTGAGCCGTCCCTCTTTCTGTAGCAATTCTTCGGGGATGGCAATGTTCCCGATGTCATGCAACATCGCACCCAGCCGAAGTGCTTCCATCTCCTCCCGCGGCAAACGCAACATTCGCCCGATCTTCAGAGACAGTCGGGTCACATTGGTGATGTGCTGGTAGGTAAGGGCATTCCGCGTCTCTGCAAGGTCCACAAGGAACTTGAGGGTTTGCTCCAGATCTTCGCGCTGTTCCATCTGTTCCACCCGCGCAAGCTGGTTCTTGAGCCGTGCCCAGAAAACCCGCACCTTCACCGGTTTGCTGATAAAGTCTGTGGCGCCCGCCTCAAGCGCAGGCACCTCCTGGTCTGCATACGCCGTGAGGACAATCACCGGGGTGTGCTTGGTCTTGGGGTATGAGCGCATCCGACGCAGGACCTCCAGACCATCCAGCCCGGGCATCTTCAGATCCAGCACCACCACATCGGGTGGAGGATCCTCTTCCACGATGATTCGGAGCGCTTCATGCCCATCCTTTGCCGTTTTCACCCGGATCAGGGGAACCTCCCCAAAGAACACTTCCTCCCGGATCTCCGGAGGAGGATCACGCTCCAGCAACTGCGAGAGAAACCGGCGAATGGAAGCCTCATCGTCCACCACAAGCACCGTTCGTTCCACCATGGTCACACCTCCTGTAGGTTTCGCTGATTGTATTGCAAAACTCATGCCAGTATATCCCGGGGAAACAGGCGCGGTCCCGTCCCCTGCGTGCCTCATTCTGGTGCAATCGCTTGAAAATCTGCCAATCCAGGTCTATGATATGGAAGAACGAACAGGAGTGGCAGGATGGGGATGGTGAAACCCACCGTACTGATCGTGGATGACGATCCATCGATCATCCGACTCTTCACACGCAACCTTGTCCCGGATATGGAAGTACTGGCCGCAACCAACGGACAGGAAGCCCGTGCGGCCATTCGCTCCGCCGTGGTGGACGTGGTGATTCTGGACCACAAACTTCCCGATACCTGGGGGATTACCCTGCTCCGTGAATTCAGGGAGGAATTGCCCGATACCCCGATCATTATGGTGACGGGACACGGCGATGTGGAAACCGCGGTGGAGGCCATGAAGCTGGGAGCCCAGGACTACCTGTTGAAACCTGTGACCAACGACCTTATCCGTGAGGTGGTCAAACGTGCACTGGAAGTTCGCCAGCTCCGTGCGCGCATCCGGCAGCTGGAACAGGAATCGCTGAACCGGCTTCTGGACGACTTTGTGGTGGAAAGTCGGGCCATGCAGGAGATCCTGCACACCGTGCTCCGTATCGCACCCACCCCGGCAACGGTGCTGATTCTCGGGGAAACAGGTGTGGGGAAAGACCGGATCGCCCAGCTGATTCATCATCTTTCCGGACGAAAAGGTCCCTTTGTGGCCCTCAACTGCGCCGCCATCCCCGGTGATCTGATGGAGTCTGAGCTCTTCGGATACGAGAAGGGCGCCTTCACAGGTGCCACCCGTTCCTATCCCGGGAAAATCCGAATGGCGGACCAGGGCACCCTCTTCCTGGACGAAATTGGGGAAATGCCGCTACACCTTCAGTCCAAACTGCTCCGTGTCCTGGAAACCCGAAAGGTGCTTCCCCTGGGAGGGCGGGAGGAAATCCCGGTTAATTTCCGTCTGATCACAGCCACCAACCAGAACCTGGAATCCAAAGTCCGGGAAGGGAAGTTCCGGGAGGATCTTTATTTCCGGATCCACGTGGTCCAGCTTACCATCCCTCCACTCCGGGACCGTCCGGAAGACATTCTTCCCCTGCTGCACCACTTTTTCAAGAAATCTGTGGAACAGTATGATCGTGGTGATCTGCGGGGGTTTCATCCTGACCTTCTGGAAATCCTGAAAAAGCACCCCTGGCCGGGGAATGTACGGGAACTGCAACACCTGGTTGAACGGCTGGTGATTCTGGCCCGGGGACCGCTGATCACGCCGGAAGATCTACCGGAGGAATACCGCGACATGCACGGGGTATCCACAGGGAACGGACAGGCACCTTCCCTTTCATGGACCCTGGAAGAGGTGGAACGGTGGCATGTGCTTCGCGTACTGGAACACAATGGATACAACATCAAAAAAACTGCCGCCCAGCTGGGCATCCACCGCAACACCCTTTCCCGGAAACTCTCCCAGTGGGGAATTACGATTCCACAGAAGTCAGAAGGGTAAACAGTTCTGCCAGCTGAATGGGCTTGGACACATAGGGTCGCCCCGTGGCTTTGATCTGTTCCAGGGCCCTTTCCTCAATATTCCCCGTCACAAAAATCACCCGCTCCTGTGCCTCCGGCCGCATTTCTCCCAGACGCTGATAGAACTCCCGTCCGGTCATCTCTGGCATCAGATCATCCAGCAGGATCACATCCGGAAGGGGGCCATAGGCCAGGCTGTGGAGTGCTTCCCTGGGATTATGGAAAGGAAAGACACGGTATCCTTTACGCGCCAGGGCACGTTCCAGCAACTTCAGAATGGCGACCTCATCGTCCACAATCACCACCGATAAACCCTGGACCTGCGCATTCGCCTCCTGGACCTCTGTCTGTTCTTCCTTCATGTGATCCAGGTTTCTCGGCCAGATCACACGAAACCGGGTTCCACCTCCCTCCGGCGCTTCCACCTGGATCTCTCCACCGTTTTCCTGCAGGATGGACCGCACCACAGCCAGGCCCAGCCCGGTCCCGGTCTCCTTGGTAGTGAAAAAGGGCTCAAAAATCCGTTCCCGAAGCTCCTCAGGAATCCCCGGACCATTGTCTTCTACCACAATCTCCACCGCACGCGTGCCCAGGGGCCGGGTGCTTACCCGTATCCGGTTTCCCACGCCGCTCTCCTCCATCGCCTCCAGGGCGTTCTGGATCAGATTGGTCAGAACCTGATAACCCTGGGATTCCGCCATATAAATGGACAGATCCTCGGGATAGAGATCCAGTTCCAGGGCAATCCCGGCCGTTGCAATCCGCTCTTCCAGAAGGGAAACCACGCGGCGAATCAGGTGATTGATGGAGACCATCAGCTTTTCCATGCGCTTCTCCGAACGGGCCACCACCAGAAGGTTTTTGACGATGCTGGATGCGCGTGTCGCGGAATCATGGATGGTCTTCAGATCCTCTCGCACCTCGGGGGGGAGATCCTCCCGCTGGAGGAGAAGATCGGAGAACCCCAGAACCGATTGCAGCGGATTGTTCACCTCATGCGCCACCTTGGCAGCCAGCATGCCGATGGCGGCAAAACGTGCATTGGCGATTTCCTTCTGACGCAAACGGTACAGGCGTGTGATATCATGCACCATGTGCAGGTACTCGGTCGTCCCCTGATGGTCCACAGGAATCACCTGGACTTCCCAGATCCAGGCGTGATGTTGATGCCGTACCTGAAAGGTCTGCGCCCCGGTTAGACCCTCACCACACGGGCAACCCCGGTCCACCAGACCCTGTTCGTAGGCTTCCTGCAGCAGGCAGGTATGCTTCTGAATCTCCTTCACGGGGATGTCAAAAAACGTCTCCACCCGTTTATTGGCACGCAGCACCCGACGCGATCTGGAAGACGTGAGATACAACAGGCTGTAGGAAGCATCAAACACTGCCTCCCATTCCTGTTTCGCCTGCTGCAGCACCTTCATCAGGCGTGTGCTGCGGATCCATCGATCCAGCAGTTCCAGAA
>JALUJC010000114.1 GCA_027053375.1 Caldifarciminota bacterium | reverse complement strand
ACCCCTCCATGACAGAAGGTCTGTATGATCTGCTCCAGGATCTGCAAAAACAGCTCGGTTTGACCGTCCTTCTGGTTTCCCATGATGTGGGAATTGTGATGGAACGGGCGGACACGGTGGCCTGCCTTTCCGGTCGCCTGGTGGCGCATGGGCGTCCTGCGGATGTGCTGACCCGCGCCACCCTGGAGTGCATGTATGGCAAACATGCAGTGGCTTTTGGTCATGGGGTGCTTCCGCATATGATTGTGGATCCACACCCGCACGGTAAAGAATCATGATGGAAGCCCTGAATCAGCCTTTTTTTCAGCGCGCGCTCGTGGTGGCGGTGGTGCTGGGCGCCACCACCGCCCTTCTTGGAACATACGTGGTCACCCGGGGACTGGCGTTTATCGGTGCCGGCATCGCGCATGCCAGCTTCGGAGGCCTGGCACTGGCGTTCATGCTGGGATGGCCGCCCGTCCTGACAGCCATCGGGTTTTCTGTGGGGGTGGGGGTGGGAATCGGGATGCTCACCGAACGCCGCCGCATCAAGGAAGATACCGCCATCGGGATATTCTTTGCCTCCGCCATGGCGCTGGGGGTGGTGATCCTTTCCCGGATGCCCGGATATCAGGGGGAGCTGATGAGCTATCTTTTCGGCGATATTCTGTCGGTGGCGCCCCGGGATGTCCCCCTGATCCTTGGCTTCTCCGCAGGGATTCTTCTCCTTCTTCTTGGCCTGCAACGGGTGTGGTGGTTGCTGGCCTATGATCCAGAGCTGGGGGTGGTGCAGGGATTCCCCATGCGGGGACTCAATCTTGTGTTTCTGGGCCTGCTGTCCCTGACGGTGGTGCTGGCCATGACCCTGGTGGGCATCATCCTGATCAGTGCCATGCTGGTTCTTCCCCCTGCCACCGCCCAGCTGCTTGCCCGGGATCTTCGCAGTTTTCGCTGGCTATCGGTGGCCACAGGGATTCTGGCTTCTGTGGGAGGGTTGATGGTTTCGTACCTCCGGGATCTGCCACCCGGTCCCACCGTGGTCCTGGTGGCCACCGGGTTGTTTTTCGCTGCCTGGCTGATCCGCCGTATTCAGCGCTGAGCGTTCAGGGGCACGGGGAGAAGTTCTCCAGCCTGAAGGAGCGGGATCCAGAGCGTGTCCTTCCAGATGGAAAAGTCGGCGGGCGTGGTGAGTCCCTCCATCACAACCCCGGGTTCTTTCCCTCGCAGGGACATCACGCTTCCACTGCGAAACCCCCCGATATAGAAGGTTCCCTTCCAGTACCACAGCCCGTCGCCCCCATCTGCGCCCACTTCCGCCCACAGGGTGGTGACCCCATCGGATTTTAGCCGGTAAAGCCGGGCGGGACCTGTGAAAGAAACACACCACACGCCCTGGTCGTTATGAAAAAGGCCGTTGGCTTTTGGCACCTTCCACGTGGTGAGAAGCTGGCGTTGGGACAGCGAAAAGGCATAGACCCGTCCATTCTCCGTATCGGAGAGGAAAAGCGTGTCCCCCACCACCAGGGCGTCATTGAGAAAACGGGGACGGGGAGTGAACATCCGTGGTGTCAGGAAGAGCCCCTGCTTTCCCCGGGTGTCCACCCACCAGACACGGTCCACATCCGTGACATACAGCCGGTGACCATCCGTCGCCAGCCCCTTGGGATCCTGGAATCCGGAAACCCAGGGGGTCCACCCTTTTTCGGTGCGTTTCCAGAGTCTTCCGTCCGGTTTTCCGAACGCACCGATATCGGAGACCACCAGCGTTTTCCCGAAGGGCAGTACACTTTCCGGGTGCTGAAAGGAGAACGAGAGCAGCAACCCCATCACCCAGCCCATGGTTCGTTGCCTCCTTTCCGTTACAAAAGGAGTGTATGGACAGATCAAAGAAAGTTCAAATCTCCCCTTGACGGTGACCCCTGAGGTCTATATAATATGAACCGGTATGACTCAACAAATCTAAACCATGCAAGGAGGTGTGCGATGGCGAGGGAACTGATGCCCATGGATCCCTTTCGGGAACTTCGGACCATTCGGGAAGAGCTGGACCGGGTGTTTGATTCCTTTTTTGGACGTTCCTCTCTGCCGGCGGAGCGGGAGCTTCTCTGGGTTCCCGCCATGGATGTGGAGGAACGTGATGATGCGTTTGTGGTGCGGCTGGAACTTCCCGGGCTAAAAAAGGATGAGGTCAAGATCTCCATTACGGACAATGTGCTGACGGTGAGCGGAGAACGAAAAGAAGAACACACCGAAGTAGAGCGAACCTTCCATCGTCGTGAAATCTTCTATGGTCGCTTTCATCGTTCGGTCACGCTTCCCTCGGAAGTGGAAGGGGACAGGGCGAAAGCGGTCTATCATGACGGGATTCTGGAGATCACCATTCCGAAAAGTGAGCGGGTTCGGCCGAAAACCATTGAGATTGAGGTGAAGTAAAGCGGATCCTGGATTGATACGAGGGATTCTGGACCCCGGCACGCCGGGGTCCCGTTTTTTTCGGAGATTGTTTTATTTCCGTGGTCGTGACGACCGTCTTTGACAGAACGAGAATTTCCGGCTATACTACGCGGGATCGGGCGGGGAAACGACCATAACACGAGGGCAGGATGGAGATCGGGAGGCATGAAGAGGGAAGGTAGCGCAGGGCTTCCCCTTGAATCGCCGCATTTCTTTCAGACGCTGATTGAGCGTTCTTTGCTGGGGATCTATCTGGTCCGTGAAGGGAGGTTCGCCTACCTCAATCCCCGGACCGAGGATATCGTGGGGCGTTCCATGGAGGAGCTGGTGGGTAAATCGTTCCTTGAGGTCATTCATCCAGATGACCATGCACGTGTCCTGGAACGTTACAGAAAGCGCGTGGAAGGAAAGGCCGCCATTCCTCAATACCGGTTCCGTGTGGTACGCCCCGACGGTGAGATTCGCTGGGTGGAGATCTATGCCCAGGTCCTTCCCGGGACGGAGCCCCCTCTGGTGGTGGGGAACGTGCTGGATGTCACGGATGAGGTGCGGATGGAGGAGGATATCCGGCGGGTTCAGGAAAAGTTCAACGAGATTCTGAGTCATCTTCCGGAAGGGGTGTACGAGCTCTTTTATGATGGGCGGCAGCATCACTGGGAACTGCAGTTTATGAACACCACGTTTTTGCACTGGATGGGAAGTGATGCGGGTCGTTCCCCTGCCGAGCGTTTTCAACGTTTTCTGGAAAAAATTCACCCGGAAGATCGCCCCCGGTATCATCATGTCCTGGAGACGTTGCAGAAGGGGGACACCTTCACCCTGGAATACCGGTTCCACAGCAACGGGCGTGAGGAAATCTGGATTCAGGATCGGCTGTTTCGTCCTGGCGGTTCGCAAAATGATACCCTCCTGGGTGTGGCCCGGGATATCACCCGTCGCAAACGTCTTGAACTCATGCTGGAGGAATCCCGCCGCCTGGAGACCGTGGGCCGGCTGGCGGGAGGGATGGCCCACCATTTCAACAACCTGCTTACCGTGATTCTCGGCCATGTGGAACTGCTCCTGGGCGAGGAGGGTCTTTCTGAACCTGTACGCAATTCCCTGGAAGAGATCCGAAAGGCCGCAAAAAGGGGCGCAGACCTGGTGGATGACCTTCGGGTGGAACTGACCCAGGAGGAGCGAACCGGACAGGTGGACAACTTGCCGGCGTTCCTTGAATCTTTTGTGCGTACGTTCCGTGCGGAAGTCCCACCGGGGATCTCCATTGAGCTTGACTGCGCCAGAGAACACTATCCTCCTGTGGCGGTTTCGCCGAAACTCATGCAAAAAATGCTGGCGCGTATTCTTCACAACATCGTGGAAACCCTGGAGGAAGGGGGGCGAATCCGGGTCCGTCTGGGAGAACTGGAGCCCATCCTCACCACAGGCAGACAGGGTGTGCTTCTTTCCATTCAGGATACAGGGACCGGTGTCCCCCCGGATATGATTCCCTATGTGTTTGAACCCTTCCTAGGATCCCGGATGTTCCATCGGCGCACGCTGGGGTTGTATGCCGTGTATCACTGGCTTCTTCAGCTGGGAGGCGAAATCGAACTCGTCAACGACAGCGCGCAACACACCACGGTGCGCATTCGCCTTCCGGTGGTTTCGTGATGTCTGATCTCTTCGGTTCGCCTGCTCCTCGTCCGCCTCTGGCGGCCCGAAT
>JALUJC010000113.1 GCA_027053375.1 Caldifarciminota bacterium | reverse complement strand
GGTACTCGGTTACGCGGGGCGCGTTTTTGCGATATCAGGAACGCTGGTTTAAACAGGAGGTTCAGGCCAGGGCCGAGGTGCTGGCACAGTCCACCGCCCAGGCCATGGCCGATCCTCTGGCTCGTGGGGATGATCTGGAAGTGGCCCGGATGGTGGTGGAGCTTCAGCGTCGTCCCGGCGTATTCCAGGTTGTTGTGGTAAACCGGCAGGACAACGTGGTTGCCTCGGCAGGTTCTTCAGCTCCGCAAGCGGGCACGACCTATATTCCGAAAGACAAAACCCTCCGCCAGATGGGGTTGCAGGATGTGTTCGGTACCCAGAAATACAGGAACACCACCCTTTACACCATGGCCGTACCCATTACCCTCCCCAACCCTGCCCGGGGGCGGGTACGGATCGGTGCCCTGTATGTGGTGCTGACCCCGAATTTTCTTCCCAAGGAGGTTCTGGAAAACTTTTACGCCCTTGAACGGCGAATTCAGTTTCTCACCCTTGGGGGCATGGCCACCCTTTTCATCCTCGTGATCATCCTGGCTTTTCTCTCCCGTGGAGGAGAATCCTCCACACCCAGCTTCGCCCCCGCAGAATCTTCCACCCAGGGCGTCCTGGTGGAAGCGTCCGAGACACCGGAACACCTGCAGCCCCTCCAGACCCTGCTCCCGCTGACCGATCCACCCGCGCGTCTTGTGGATTTTGGACTTAACCTGGACTACAATGCAGACGTCCACGTGGGATGGGCCGCACGTGAAAATGCGCCCTTCGTTTTCCTGGCGGCCTGCCGTGGCCGGACAGCCGCATCCCTCTTTTTCGTCCGTTTCCTGGCACGACTTGTGCAGCACCGGATTCCCGATGACCCCACCGTTCCCCTCAGCGACTGGTTGAGCCAGCTGGAACTGGCGGTGGATTTCCTTCGTCCTCAGGGGATGGAAGTGCACCTGCTGGCAGGGAAAATCAGTGCGGATGCGGTGGAAGTGGTGACGGGAGGATCGTTCTTTGGTTTCGCAGCCAGGACTTCTGATCCTTCCACCCTGATTTCGCGTTCTCTGCATCACGTTCCGGCTGTGGGCGAACGGGGCGCCACCCTGATCGAGGTGCTGCTGGGGATGAGCGACGCGGAACCCACAAGGTTTTCCCGGGAGGATCTTCTCGGGCTTGCCCTGGCAGGCCTGCCCGATCCACTGTTTGAAAGCCGGTTGCAGGCCCTCACCGGCGATGGCACCCTCCCGGCAGGAGAACTGGAGCAGTTGCTGGAGAATCAGGCGTTCGGCGTGGTCCTCACCCTGGAACGCGCAGAAGCCTGACGAACCCGTTCCACAGCCCGCGCAAGTAAATCTGCCGGGGAGGCGATCTCCTGGATGATCCCCAGGTGCATCGCCTCTCCGGCATCGATGGTTTTTCCGCTCCACAGGAGATACCGGAGCCTTCGCTCAAGCACCTCACGCATCCAGGGGACCGTTCCCTGATAGGCGGGGAAAAGTCCCAGGCGTAACGCGGGATAGCCAAAGCGGGCGTCCGGAACAGCCAGACGGAGGTGGGTGGCCAGCACCAGCTCCAGGGCACCGCCGAGCGCCCACCCGTTGACCGCGGCAACCACCGGCAGAGGGAAGGTCTGGATCCAGCCCAGGACTTCTCCCCCGAGCCGGACGTAGGCCGCCGCTTCTTCCGGACGGAAGGCCTCCAGCTCACGGAGATCTGCTCCTGAAGCAAACACCCTTCCGCTCCCCGTTAGCACCACACCGCGGGCTTCCGGCTTCGCGAGTACATCCTGAAGGTGTCTCTTCAGGGCACGCAGGGTCTGGCTGCTCAGAGAATTTCGCTTCGTGTGTTGCGCAAAGCGAAGGATCCATACCCCCTGACTTTCCTCCACGTGGATGGGCTTCATGGTATCCCGGAGGGGACACCCTGCTTCCGCAGGGAGTCCACCATGCGCAGAAACGCAGGATCCACGCTGGCCAGAGGTCCTCGCGGTTTATCACCCAGACGCCTGTAGAGATCGCGAATCCACTTCTCCAGATTCTTCCACCCTTCCACCGAGCGTTCCGCCTGATACAAAAACGCCTCCGCATTTTCCAGATACCACCGGGCTCCTTCCCGGTCCCGAAGATAAAAACGCGCCACAGCGAGATAGTAGGAAGCCAGCGCCACATCGTAGGGATAACCCCACTGATCCCGAATGGTGAGATAAAAGATCACCTGATGGTTGTCTGCCCAGTCCTTCCAGTGTCCCAGCTTTCGCTGAATATAGGAAAGGGTCCAGCGGAACGCCCGGCTCTGGGGATAGGCGCGTACCAGAGACTCGGCAAGGGGAAGACCCTCCCGGGCACGTCCCCCATAGGCCAGCGTCCAGGCCAGTGCGTCCTGAGCCAGGACCCGGACATAGCGACCCCGTTCCGCCGCCATGCGCATTTCCTGCAATCCTCGCTCCCGGTCTCCAGGTGGGAGAAAGGGAAGCAAGATCCGGATCCAGCGAGGAACTTCAGAGAGGGCATAGTGCACGGTCCCCAGGCCAAGGTAGGCATCGTACAGGGTAGAATCCAGCGCCACGGCATGGGAAAGCGCACGATATCCCCGCCATCCATCCTTGACCGCATCCAAATAGTCCCGGTGGCGAACCTTCCGTTCCGCCCGGTACAGGAAGGCCGCCCCCTGAAAAAACTCATACCATGCCCTCTGGGTGGAATCCTGCTCCGTCTGGAGCCGGGCACGGGCCTTGCGAATCCCGGTCTCCACCAGATGAAAAAATTCCGGTTCTCCCTCGCGCGTGGTGAAGTCCAGCATATACAGGCTCCACAGCGCTGCCTTAAGGACATACCCGGCCGGCTCCTCGGGATATTCCTGGATGATCTGTCCGAAGATCATGAAGGCTTCGGGATAGCGTTCACGATAGGCAAAGGACAGGCCATCCCGAATCAGCGTATCCATCCGGGAAGGAACACCATAGAGGGCGCCCAGAAGGGCAAGAACCATCATGACGGAGCGCTGTGTTTCTGCGCGCGTTGCTCCGCCTGCTGCAACAACCAGGCACGAATAAACACGTCAATGTCCCCATCCAGCACCCGCTCCGTCTGCGGCACCTCCACCCCCGTCCGGTGGTCCTTGACCAGGCGATAGGGATGGAGGACATAGGAGCGGATCTGGTGTCCCCAGGCAATCTCCGACTTCTCCCCTTCGATCTCTTTCAGCTTCTTGCGTTCCTGCTCTTTGTAGTACTCATACAGCCGGGCTTTCAGAATTCGCATGGCCACCTCTTTGTTCTGATGCTGACTTCGTTCGGACTGGCAGGTCACCACAATGCCCGTAGGAAGATGCGTGATCCGGACCGCCGTCTCGTTTTTCTGCATGTGCTGTCCACCGGGGCCACTGGACCGGAAGGTGTCAATCTTCAGATCCCGGGGATTGATGTCCACCTGAATGTCCGGACGTTCCGGGGTCACCCACACCGATGTAAAGGAAGTATGTCGACGCTGGTTGGCATCAAAGGGGGAGATCCGTACCAGCCGGTGCACGCCCCGTTCGGCCTTGAGATAACCGTAAGCATAAGGTCCCTCCACCAGCACGGTGGCATGCTTGATTCCGGCTTCCTCCCCGGGGATGAGATCCAGAATCCGGGTTTTGTATCCACGCTTTTCTGCCCACCGGAGATACATGCGCAGCAGCATCTCCGCCCAGTCCATGGACTCGGTTCCGCCCGCCCCCGGGTTGATGGAAAGTATGGCCGAACTCCGATCCTCCGGGGCGCTCAGGGTGGCCTGGATCTCCAGCTGCGAAAGCATACGATCCACGGCCTCAAGTTCCTGCTGGAACTCGTTTTCCAGGGTGGGATCCTCCTGGACCATTTCGTGAAGTTCTTCCACATCCTGGATGCGCTGGGCCAGTTTCTCGTATTCTTCCACCTGTTTGCGCAGCGCAGACAGTTCGCTCATCACCTGCTGGGCACGATCCCGATCGTTCCAGAAATCCGGGGATGCAGCCTGTTCTTCCAGGCGCTGGATTTCCTTTCGTTTGGCCTCAATGTTCAGGTAGCGCTGAAGATCATGAAAGCGCTCCAGCAGGGTGTTCAGATCCGCCACGATGCCTCCTTTTTTGGTCCTGGACCGCTGTTAGTATACGTTGGCTTCAGAGAATCATCAACGCGCCGCG
>JALUJC010000112.1:1426-4150 GCA_027053375.1 Caldifarciminota bacterium | reverse complement strand
GCAGGAACCGTCACCACCGCTTTCTTCACAGGTTCACCCAGGAACTCCTCGGCCGCCTTTTTGAGATAGGCCAGGATCTTCGCCGAGATCTCTTCGGGGGTCAGATTCTTGTTAAGGGCAGGAATCCGGATCTCCACGCGGTCGTTGGGTCCGCTCACCACTTCATAGGGCACACGTTTGCGCTCTTCGGCCACCTCCGAGATGCGCCGGCCAATGAAACGTTTCACACTGTAGATGGTGTTCTCTGGATTCAGCATCCGCTGGCGCTTGGCCTGTGATCCCACCAGCACTTCCGAACCCTTGAACGCCACCACCGAAGGGGTAATGCGTTCCCCCTCCAGGTTGTTAATCACCACGGGGTCCTTCCCCATCACAACGGCCACCACCGAATTGGTGGTTCCCAGATCAATGCCAATCACTTTCTCACCTGCCATAAATCATCCCTCCTTCTTGTCCTCCTCCGTTGGCCTGATCGCCCGGGTCACCTGCACCCGCGCCGGTCTCAGGAGTTTTCCATTGAGCCGATATCCCCGCTGAAGCACACGGGCCACCGTGTTCTCTGGAAGATCCTCCCGATTCACCACTTCCAGAACCTCGTGGCGGGACGGATCGAAGGGCTCTCCTTCTTCCCCGAGCATTTCCAGCCCTTCCCGGGTCAGCACCTCCAGCATTCGACGGTGAATCATTTCTACACCCTTCCGCAACGCATCCGTATCTGTGGCTTTATGCATGGCCCGTCGTGCTTCCTCAAAGGCATCCAGCACCGGAATCAAGGCCATCATCAGGTTTTCAGTGGCCACACCCACCATCTGCTTCCATCGCTGTTCCTGGGCCTTGCGGTAATTGTCAAAATCCGCAAGAAGCCGGAGATACCTGTCTTCCTGTTGCTTCCGCTCCTGTTCCAGTTCGGCCACGCGTGCCTCCAGCTCCTCCACGCGGGCCGCATAACGGTCCAGCTGCTCTTCCAGCTCTTTTCGGGTCTTTTTCTTCTTTGCTTTCGTCCCTTTTTCCATCGCCACACCTCCCCCTTCCCGGGGGTCCGGTTCAGATTTTATTATATGCCCTGGATAAGGTAATGTCAAAGAGTGGGGCGCCTCACAGGCGGTACCGAAGGATTGCCGCCATGGTAGGAATCCGTTCCCTGGCTTCCGGAGAGCGAAGGACCTGAACCTCCGCACCCAGCTGAAGGGCAAACTCCAGGGCATCATCCGCCAGGTCCTCCACCTCCAGCTCCTCCCCGGGACAGAACCCCTCCAGATCTTCCCGCCTGATCGCCAGGTATCCCTCCGGGCAACGGTATCCAGGATGGGCATACCCATCGTTCAGGAAGAAGACCCGCACCTGCCCCAGGTTCAGGGCCTGAAGGGTTTCCTCCACCCCTTCCACCGAGAGACCGTTTGCCCGTTTATCCTCCCACTCCTTCACCAGGCGAACCTCCTCCTCCAGTTCCGCCTGCTCCAGGAGCGCCAGCACCTTTTCTTTTAACTCTGCTGCCTGGACGTGATGCACATCCAGGTGTAACACCCCCACCAGGCGCTCACGGAGATAGGAATGTAGGTATTCCCGGAACGACTCAATCTCGCCTTTGGGACCGCCCAGAATCAAACGCTCAAAATGGGTGTCCTGGAGATGCTCAAAGAGTTTTCTCGCCACATGCTGAAAATGTTTGTGAAGCTGGAGTTCGATTTTCCTGTGGAATCCGTGTTCCCCGTAGCCATGGGCGGGGAGCCGGGACGATCCCATCTGGCGACCCCGACTGGCAGGTCCTTCATCCTCGTGAAAACGGGGCATGGTGCTCCCAGGATAGAAGTAATCTGCGATTTCGTGAATGCGCTCCAGCCCCATCCGGAAAAGCCGTGCCGAGTTGCGGTCCACCAGCGCCACCACCGTGGGGCGGAAGGCCTCCACCAGAGCCCGGAGCTGCCGTACGAAGGGGGTGGCATCCTGCACCAGACGGTTCCGGTAGACACGGGGAAGCGAAAAGACCTCAAACACATCTCGCCCCGAGACCGAGAACAGGGCCACACCCCGCATCCCTTTGAGGTTCTGTGGGGCACTCAGAAAGGTTTCCATACGCTCCAGATCGGCAAGGAGTGAATCCCGGACCTCTCCGGGAAGTTCCCGATCCTTGAGGCGCTCCCGCGCGTTCTTGGCCATGGTCTTAAAATGAATCAGATACTGCGCACCGGTTCGCATCTCCGGTGAAAGCGAAAGATACAGGGAAGTCACCCAGTAGGGTGATGCGTTCATGGCAATCAGACTTTCCAGACGACTCCGGGTCAGGGTAATCATCTCACATCCCTCCGTTTGTCCCCAGCACCCACGCCGCAAACGCCAACATCAGCACACCCCAGTAAAGATAGGTCCGCACATTGCCCGATTGCATTCTGGACAACACCGAACCCATCCCTAACTGGATCCAGCCCACAAGGTTCACCGTGCCATCCACCAGCACACGATCCGACACCAGATAGAGCCCCCGGGCAATCCCTTTGACCACCCGGCGAACCAGCACGTCATAGATCTCATCAATCCAGAGTTTCCGGTAGGAAGCATGCCAGAGAATCCCCAGTTTCCTGGACCAGGCAGCCGGATCAGGCCGCCCCAGGCCAAAGAACTGGTAAGCCAGGAGAATCCCCAGCACACCCGCCAGAATGGATGCCATCAGAACGGTCAGGTTTCCGGTCGCATGTTCTCCGTGAAGGACAGGGGCAAGAAAACGTT
>JALUJC010000112.1:0-1416 GCA_027053375.1 Caldifarciminota bacterium | reverse complement strand
CTCTCCTCCTGCACCCAGAAAACCAACAAGCACCGAAGCTGCCGCAAGAATCCAGAGAGGCACGGTCATGACCGGTGGACTTTCATGGAGATGGTCATAGAGCTCCCTGTCCCGTGGTGTGCCCCAGAAAACCCGGAACACCGCACGAAACATATAATAGGCCGTCATCAATGCCGTGATTGTACCGATCCACCACAGGGTGGTGTGGTTGAGTCCATACGCCGCCCCAAGGATCTCATCTTTGGAAAAGAACCCCGCAAGGGGGGGGATCCCCGCCAGCGCGAGGGAGGCGATCACAAAAGTCCAGGCGGTATGAGGGAGTTTCCTGGCATATCCCCCCATGCGATGGATGTTGAGTTCTCCATGGGTGGCGTGCATGACGCTTCCTGCGCCCAGGAACAGAAGGGCTTTGAAAAACGCATGGGTAAAAAGGTGGAAAATCCCTGCCGTGTAGGCACCCAGACCCACCGCCAGAAACATATAGCCCAGCTGCGAGATGGTGGAGTAGGCCAGAATTCGTTTGAGGTCCGTCTGTGTCAGGGCGAAATAGGCCGCCATCAGCGCGGTCAGTGCACCCACCGTGGCGATCAGCAAACCCACCTCCGGGATCCAGTGATACAGCGGCGCAGAGCGGGCGATCAGATAGACCCCCGCCGTCACCATGGTGGCCGCGTGGATCAGGGCGGAGACCGGCGTGGGACCCTCCATGGCATCCGGGAGCCAGACAAAAAGCGGGAGCTGGGCGCTCTTTCCTGTGGCACCCAGGAAAAGAAGCAAGCCGATGGGAACCAGCGCATCATGAAGGGTGGCACCGTGTTCATGAAGCCGGGCAAACACCTCCGGGAATCGGAGCGATCCCACAAGACTGAAAAGGAGGAAAAGCCCAATCAGGAAGCCCGCATCGCCAATACGGTTGACCACAAAAGCTTTGATGGCCGCGTTGGCCGCCGCTTTCCGGTGATATTCATGTCCGATCAGGAGATAGGAACACAGTCCCACACCTTCCCAGCCCACGAAGAGGAGAAGATAACTGTCTGCCATCACCAGCAGCAACATGGCGAACACAAAAAGGTTCAGGTTCGCAAAATAGCGGCGGTATCCCGGATCTCCATGCATGTACCCGATGGAATACACATGAATCAGAAAGGCTACGGTGGTCACGGTAAGAACCATCACAGCCGTAAGCGCATCAAAATACACGGCAAAGGGCAACTGCAGCGAACCCACGGGCAGCCATGTGAAATACGTAATGTGCACGGGATTGCCACCCGCCGCACGAAAGGAAAGGACCGCCACCACCGCGCTCACCCAGGCACCGCCCACACCCACCAGCGCAACACGGTGGGCATGCCTTCGCCAGAAGGTTCCCAGAAATCCGTTCAGCGCCGCCCCTACCAGGGGGAAAAGCAACACCAG
>JALUJC010000111.1 GCA_027053375.1 Caldifarciminota bacterium | reverse complement strand
ATGCGATGGAGGGTGCGCACCGACCAGCGATCCTGGATCATGTACCCCCCTTCCACCCCGAGGATGAGGGAAAGGGTTTCCTGTTCGGGCTGCAGCGAATCCCATTGTTCCAGAATACGGAGAGAAGGGTTGGTTTCCGCCCAGGTGTGGTAAAGGTCCAGCGAACGCAGGGTGACGGCAAGAAGATCTCCTGTGGGCGTGGAGGATCCTGCCCAGGGACTCAGCGGGAAAACCGCCCCCACCACGGCGAACAGCCCGGCTTCGCGCATCTCAACCGGATCGGGGATCTGCCGTTGCTCCCGAAGGGTCCACAGGATGTCCTGGTGCCAGTCTATCCAGGGAATCATGGGTGAACCTCCATGCTGACCACCGCGCCCGGCGATCCATCCGGATAACGAAGGGCACGGGGGAACACCTGAAAACCCAGTTTCTTGTAGAACGCGATGGCCTCATGGTTTTCCATGCGAACTTCTGCCACCAGCGCAGGATATCCCTGGCGACGGGCTTCCTCCACCAGCGAATGGACAAGATCTCGTCCGTACCCCCGATGACGATAAAGGGGATCCACGGCGATCTGAACGATGCGGAAGGCAAAGGGTTCACAAAGAAAAGCCATGGCGCCTGCAAGGGTGTATTCCTGTTCCACGATCCACACCTGTCCATCCTGCTGGAGCGAGAGAAGGGCTTCCAGCGACCAGGCATCTCTGCCCAGCGTACGCTGGAACAGTTGGGCCACCCCGGGAAGGTGATCCCTTTCCGCTATCCGGACCGGTTGACGATCAGTGGCGAAAATGGCGAACCCCCGTGTGGATCAGTGTGATTCCCAGCTCTTTCGCCCGTGCGATCACTTCCGGGTCCCGAACCGAACCCCCCGGTTGAATCACGGCACGGATCCCTGCCTCTGCTGCGCGTTCAATGGAGTCCGGGAAGGGGAAGAAGGCATCCGATGCCAGAACGGCGTCCCGGGTTTTGTCCCCTGCCTGCATGAGCGCCAGTTCCACAGCACGGACCCGGTTCATCTGTCCCGCCCCCACCCCAAGAATCTGAAGATTTCGGGCCACCACGATGGCGTTGGATTTGACGTGTTTCACCACCGTATAGGCGAAGATCAGATCCTGGAGGGTTTCCTGATCGGGCATTTCCCCGGCCACCACCTCAAGGTTTTCGGGATCCAGTACCGTGCGATCCTCTTCCTGAACCAGAAGATCCCCCCCCAGGACTCGGTAGTCCAGGGTATGGGGAAGCGGATAATTGACCTGGACGATCCGCCGGTTTTTTTTCCGGGTGAGGATCTCCCAGGCGCCTTCTTCAAAGTCCGGGGCGGCCACAATCTCCAGGAACATCTCGTTGAGCACTTCCGCCAGTTCCCGTGTGATGGGGACGTTCAGGCTGACAATGCCCCCGAAGGCAGATACCGGATCACCCTCCAGTGCACGACGGTACGCATCCAGGGCGGTCTCTCCACGTGCCACGCCGCAGGGGTTGGTGTGTTTCACGATCACACAGGTGGGACCTTCGGAAAGAAATTCCTCCGTCAGCCGGAGCGCGGCGTACAGGTCCACCAGGTTGTTGTAAGAAAGTGGCTTCCCCCAGAGCGGATTCACATGCGCGAGAAAACCGGCTTCCCGGTACTGGTAGGCCCAGGCGCGCTGGTGGGGATTTTCTCCGTAACGAAGAGGGTGGAGTTTCCGGAAGGTGGGGATCAGGCAATCCGGCGGTTCGTCTTTACCCGAGAGACGACTGAGGGTTTCGTGGATCACCGCATCATACCGTGCGGTGTGGGCAAAAGCTTTCAGGGCAAGTTCTCGACGAAAGGCAAGATCCACCCGGTTCTCCTTCAGGGCATCCAGAACGCGCGGGTAATCCAGTGGATCCACCACCACCAGAACGTCGGGGTAATTTTTCGCCGCAGCTCGAACCAGGCTGGGTCCCCCGATATCAATGTATTCCAGCAATTCCTCTTCGCGAAGATTCTCCTGGGATTTCTCTTCAAAGGGATACAGGTTGACCACCACCAGATCAATGGGAGGAATCTGATGGGCCTGCAGGGTTTCCTGGTCGGAAGTGCGGTTTCTGCGTGCCAGAATTCCGCCGAAGATCCGGGGATGCAGGGTTTTGACGCGACCGTCCAGGATTTCCGGAAATCCCGTGTGGTCGCGCACGTTGATCACCGGGAGGCCGGCTTCCTCCAGCACTGCACGTGTGCCTCCGGTGCTGATCAACCGATAGCCCAGCTGATAGAGTTCTTTTGCAAAAGGGACAAGTCCATGTTTGTTCCAGGTGGAAAGCAGGGCGTATTTCATGGGGACCTCCTCAGAGCCCGAGGCGTTTCAGAAACGCAGGGTTCTGTCTCCATTTGGGAAATACCTTCACCCAGAGTTCCAGATAGACCGGTCGGCCCAGAAGAAACTCAATCTCTTTGCGAACCTGGGTTCCCACCTTTCGCAATTTCTCCCCTCCCTTTCCAATCAGAATGCCCTTCTGAGAATCTCGTTCCACATAAATGGTGGCGCGGATGTAATCTTTTCCCCCATGTGCGGGGTCCTGTTCAATGAATTCTTCAATCTCCACCGCGGCGCTGTAGGGAATCTCTTCCCGATAAAGATGAAAGATACGTTCCCGGATCCGTTCTGCCACAAGGCTGCGTTCATCCATGTCGGTCAGGGTGTCCTCCGGGTAATAGGGTGGACCTTCAGGAAGATACTGGACGATCAGGCGAAGGAGCACATCCAGTCCATCTGCTTTCAGTGCACTCACAGGAACGATCTCCTGAAAGGGAAACAGTTTGCTATAGGCATCCATCACCGGGAGAAGTTTGCGCTTTTCCACGGTATCAATTTTGTTGATGACCAGGAGGACCGGTTTCGGATGGCCTTTCAGGAAGTTCAGCACCTCCTGGTCCACCTCATCGGGTTCCACCGGTTCCACGACAAAAAGGAGGACATCGGCGTCCTGAACCGCAGCCCGTGCCTGTTCCATCATGCGTTTGTGAAGGGCATACCGGGTTTTCTGAAGGATCCCGGGTGTGTCCAGAAACAGGATCTGGTGATTTTCCCCATGCAGGATCCCCAGCACTCTTCGGCGGGTGGTCTGGGGTTTGGGGCTCACAATGGAGAGTCTGTACCCCAGCAACTGGTTCAATAACGTGGATTTCCCCACGTTGGGACGACCCAGAATGGCCACATAACCGGACTTAAAGGGGTGGGATTCCGTCATACATGGAGAATACGGGATGGAAGGGGGACCATCAATGGATCAACCGTCCTCCATGGGATTTTCGGAGGGAGGATCCCGGGGGGGAGGCTGGGTGGAACGGGTCTGGCGGATCTGCTCGATGATTCCCAGCAGTTTTCCTGGTGGAAAGGGTTTTTGAAGGAAGGGGATCCCCATGTGCTGGATTTCCTGAATGTACTGTTCTTCCTGAATAAAGCCGCTCATGACCACCGTGGGCGGAAAGGCCGGATCCCGAAGGTTTCTCAGCACGAAGGATGCCCCGTTGCCATCCGGAAGTTCCACATCCGTGATGAGCAGATCCGGATGGTGCTGGCGAAGGAGTTGTTCACCCTCCTTCAGGGTGGAAGCCACCCACACCCGGTATCCCTTCCGTTCCAGGTAGCGTTTCAGCAGTCCTGCCACCCGGGGGTCATCTTCCACCAGAAGCACGTTCAGGGGAGTTTCCGCGACGGCGTGAGGTACGCGCTCCTGGACGATTGCTGGTTCGGCGGTCGCATGGCCGGATGTGGTGGGAAAATAGAGGCTGAACACGGTTCCCTTTCCGGGGGTGCTGTCCACCTCAATCCATCCCCGGTGAATCTGCACGATCCGGTAAACCGTGGAGAGGCCCAGACCGGTGCCTTTTCCACGGGGTTTGGTGGTGAAGAAGGGTTCAAACAGGCGGCTTCGCGTTTCCTCATCCATCCCCATGCCGGTGTCCATCACCCGGACCCGCACAAAAGGCACATGGGAGGATGCGTGTGCTTCCGAGACATCGGTGCGGACAAGATTTCGGGTCTCCAGGGTCAGGGTGCCTCCTTCCGGCATGGCATCCCGTGCGTTGATCACCAGGTTCATCAACACCTGTTCCAGCTGGGAGGGGTCCCCTTCAATGATTTGCAGGTCCTTCTGCAGGTCCAGCACCAGCTGGATGCGATCT
>JALUJC010000110.1 GCA_027053375.1 Caldifarciminota bacterium | reverse complement strand
CAATAAAGGGTTTCCGGGCTCTTACCCTCTGTTAAACGTTCGCTCAAAAGCAGGAGGATAACATGGGTGGAGAGAACGTTTTTGCTCACAAAGTCCAGCAAGAAGAAGACCTCCTGGGATATCTGAAAAACGTTTCGGCTCTTTCTGTGATACAGGCACTTCAGAATGATGAAAAAACATGCACTGTCCTCCTTCACCATCTTGCCAACGATGAACGTGGAGGTTTTACACTTTACAAAGGTAAATTAATCCATGCATGGACCGAGCACCTCCTCGGGGAAGAGGCTGCCATTGAACTTCTTGTCTGGGACCCTGTTGATGCTACGATCTATTCCATGAAAAAGCTTCCACCCAAAACCATTCAAAGATCCATTGATCAACTTACACTTGAAGCATTTACCCACAACGACGAAATTATTGCCATACAAAACCCCAATGAAATCTTACGCAATTTACATCTCGTAGATCTTGACGAAGAACTGGATTTCAATGGTAAAGAACCCCATAAAAAAGGAGGAATGACCATGGCAAAGGACAAGATGCAGGGGATCCTGGAGCGCCTCTCCGAACTTGGGGGGTATGAGGGTTCTGCTATTATCAGCGATGAAGGACTCATCATGGCAAGTCACTTCATCAAAGAACAACCTGAAGACGTGGTCGCAGCCCTCGTACAGGAAACCGTTAATATGGCACAGAAAGTCATTGAACAGGCGAAATGGGGAAAACTGGACAACCTCGTGATCGAATCTCAGGATGACCATAAACTCATTCTATACAGAACAAAACTCGGTTTTGTTGTTCTCTTCGGCAATAAATCCCTTAACCTGGGTCTGGCACGCGTCACTGTGGACGAGGCAGCAGAAGACCTGGAAAAAGCTTAAGCGTTTGCCTGTCCCCTCCTTTTACGCCCCGGGGCAAACCTGTCCCGGGGTTCTTTCCTGGCTCCATCATTTGATAAATCCTTAGGACTCCAGTATATTTTCTACAGTTACCAATCGCGACGAGGTGAGAGATGAGGAGGAAATCACAGCATTTTGCAGGTGCTCGCCGGTACAATTCTTCCATGTCATTCGCGCAGGAACTCGAAGTTCATATCCTGCATGAGAAACGAAAAAAACGTGAACATAAGGGGACGAAATCTGTAAAAGGAGGTGACAATATGGCACAGGACAAATTCCAGAAAGTCCTCGAACAGCTCTCCGGTTTGAGCGGTTTCGAGGGAGCCGCGGTCATCAGTGAGGAAGGACTCGTGATGGCAAGCCACTTCATCAAAGACCAGCCTGAAGATGTGGTGGCCGCCCTGATCCAGGAAACCGTCAACATGGCACAGCAGGTCATTGAGCAGGCGAAATGGGGGATCCTGGACAACCTCGTGATCGAAACTGAAGACGATCACAAGCTCATCCTCTACAGAACAAAATTTGGATACGTTGCACTGCTGGGGAATAAGAACCTTAACCTGGGACTGGCACGGGTCACCGTAGACGAAGCTGCAGAGGAACTGGAGAAAAGCTGACCAGAATTCTAGTTCACTCTGGTAAAACATTGTGAACTCCCGGGGGCGACCCCGGGTTTTTCTTATGATGTTTCTCGATATGCCCCGTATACTTGAAGGAACAGGAGGACGGTCCATGCAGAACTGGATTCAGGAGTTTCCCGAGCAGATTCTTCGTGCCCTGGATGCGACCCTTCCCGAACTTCCATCTCCTTCGTCCATTTCCGGCGTATGTCTGGTTGGAATGGGCGGTTCAGCCATCGGCGGGGACCTGATTCGGGCCCTTTACGAACCCCATCTTCAAATCCCCTTTCGGGTCCACCGGGATTACGGACTGCCTGCAGGTCTGCCTCCGGACACACTGGTTCTGGGCGTGAGTTATTCCGGGAACACAGAAGAAACCCTTTCGGCCGTGAAGGAAGCCCATCGTCGGGGGCTTCCTCTGATTCTGATGTCCAGTGGCGGTCAGCTCCAGACGTTCGCCCGCGAACATGATCTGGCCTGGGTGGACCTTCCCGGTGGATATGCCCCCCGGGCTGCCCTGGGATGGATGCTGGGCAGGCTTACCCGGATCCTGGACACCCTGGAGATCACCCCGGGCAAAGCCGGGTCGCTTGCGGATGCGGCGCGTTTCCTCCAGCATCGTCGGGAGACGTATGCCCGGCGGGATGGTCTGCCCCGAAAACTCTCAGAACGGTTCTATCTCCGGCTGCCCCTCCTCTATGCGTCCCGTCGCTTCCTCCCGGTGGTGGAACGGTGGCGTGCCCAGATCAACGAAAACGCCAAAGCGGTGGCCCACACTGCCCCGCTTCCGGAGATGAACCACAATGAAATCGCCGGTTTGCTCCACCCGCAACGCATCCTTTCTGCTTCCTGGGTGGTGTTGCTTCGCTTCCCGGAAGATGGGGAGCGGATCCACCGTCGTATCTCCGTGACCCGGGACCTGATCCGCGACGCTGTGCTGGGGGTGGACATTCTGGAGCCGGCAGGAGAAACCACGGAAGCACGCGTCCTGGACGCCATCTATCTGGGAGACTGGATCAGCCTCTACCTGGCCCAGGCTTATGAGGTGGATCCGGTGGCCATCCCCCGCATTTCGGCACTGAAAGAAACACTGCAGGGGAACGGATCATGAACGTGCTCATTCCACTGGCTGGAGAAGGAACCCGGTTGCGTCCGCTGACCCTGGGGCGCCCGAAGCCCCTGCTTCATGTGGCAGGGAAGCCCGTGCTTTACTGGATCTTTGAAAGTGTGGCCCCCTATCACCCCGAACAGGTGATCCTGGTGGTCAGTCCCGGGAAGCACGGTCGTTCGGTGCTCAGGTGGGCGGAGGCCTACTGGACCCCCCGGGGGAGCACCGTGCAGGCTGTCGTTCAGGAAGAGGCGCTGGGTCTGGGGCACGCCGTCTGGACCGGCCTGCAGGCCCTCAAAGCAGAAACGCCGCTGGTGGTGGTGCTGGGCGACACCATTGTGGATATGGATCTCCACAAGGTCCTTCAGCAAACCCCGGATTTCATTGGCGTCCGCGAGGTGGAGGACCCGCGACGCTTCGGCATTGTGTGGGCGGACGAACAGGGCATCATCCAGGGGATGGAAGAGAAACCCGATCATCCCCGGAGCAATCTGGCCATCGCCGGGGTCTATGGTTTTTCGCGTCCCCTGGCGCTCCGAGACGCCCTCCACCGGCTGATCCAGGAAAATCGCCGCACCCGCGGAGAATACCAGCTCACCGACGCGCTGCAGCTCATGGTGGAATCGGGGTACCGTTTTCACATCTACACCATTCAGGGATGGCACGACTGCGGGGTTCCGGAAACACTGCTTCAGACCCACCGCACCTTTCTGGAGCGTGCCTCCCACATCGGCAGGGTGGAGATTCGGGGAGACACCCGCCTGCGCCCCCCGGTCTATCTCCCCGACGGCGTGGTGCTGGAAAACGCCCACGTGGGCCCCTTTGTCTCCGTGGGAGAAGGAACGGTGCTGCGAAACAGCCAGGTCCGGCACGCCATCCTGCACGAAGCGGTCACCCTGGAAGACGCCCGGGTGGAATATGCCCTGGTGGGGGGGCATGTGACCCTGCGCGGGGTGCACATCACCGGACGCATCGGAGACTACACCTTCCTTGAACCGGCGAAAACGGGCCCGGCCGAAGACCCCCGGTAAGCGGCGGCTCACACCGCTGGCCTATGCCCGGCGGCTGCTGGCCATCCGTCCACGAAGTGTGCATGAGCTGCGCCAGCGGATGCAGCGGCACGGGTATTCACCGGAAGAAATCACCCCGGTCCTGGACCATCTCCTTGCTTCGGGCGCGCTGGACGATCGTGCCTTCGCCCTCCTCTGGGTGGAAGCACGCACAGCCCGGGGGTGGGGGCGCGCCAGGCTGGCTGGAGAACTCCGCCACCGCTTTGGGCTGGATGAGGGGTTGATTGAGGACATCCTGGCGCAGGTGTACGACGAAATGTCCGCAAGAAAACAGGCGGAAGCCTGGATGGCACGCATCTGGCCCCGACTGAAAACCCATCCCCGGGGACGCAGCAAACTGTTTGAACGTGCCTACCGTCGGGGCATCCCCGCTTCCTGGGTGGAACAGTTTCTGCGAGAACAGGATTCCACCGGTTGATCCCGTGACCCCTGCGCAGGGGTTCCCCCATGTGATCTTTT
>JALUJC010000109.1 GCA_027053375.1 Caldifarciminota bacterium | reverse complement strand
CCTATGGATACCGTCAGTATGTGCTTGCCAGTGCCACAGATCGGGGAGACACCCTGGAAGTGGTGCATGGATTCCGACATCCTGACAGTGGGGAAGTGTTCTTCGTCAAAGTTTCACTGCCTGCGGAGAATCCCGAGGTGGATTCGCTGGTGGATCTGTTTGCCGGTGCCAACTGGTATGAACGAGAAGTGTTCGACCTGTTTGGCGTGACGTTTCGTCACCATCCCGATCTCCGCAGAATTCTCCTTCCCGAAGAATACGAAGGTCACCCCCTTCGCAAGTCTTTCCGCATGGAAACCGGATGGGGATACCGTCCCGATCCAGCAGGAGCGTCCACGTCATGAAAACCACCGAAGATGTCCGCATTGTTGAAAAAGAGTTCGGCGAACTTGCGCTGAACATGGGTCCCCAGCACCCCTCCACACACGGGGTGCTTCGTATGGTGCTCCATCTTCGGGGAGAAACCGTGGCGCGCGCCGAACCGGTGATTGGCTATCTCCACCGTGGGGTGGAAAAGCTCTCAGAAAATCTGGGGTACGATCAGCTGGCACCCATTTTTGAGCGTGATGACTACCTGGCTCCCACAGCGAACTCCCTGGCCTACGTGCTCACGGTGGAAGCGCTTGCGGAAATAGAAGTTCCACCCCGGGCGAAATACCTGCGCACCCTGATGGCGGAGATGCAGCGTCTGACCTCTCACCTGGTGTGGCTCGGGACCTTTGGCCTGGATCTGGGCGGTGCACTGGGAGGCGGGACCACGCTTTTCATGTACTGCTTCCGGGAACGAGAAAAATTCCTGGACTTCTTTGAAGCCTGGACGGGCACCCGTTTCCACACCAACCTTAACCTGATTGGAGGCGCCCGCTACGATCTGAGCGACGCGTTGCGTCGCCGGGCAGAACAACTGATCGACGACCTGGAACGGATCCTCCCTGAGCTCCGGTCCATGACCGGGGATACCCCCATTTTTCAGGAACGAACACAGGGGGTGGGGGTGATCCCCAGGGATCTGGCGCTCAGTGTGGGGGTAACCGGACCGGTGCTGCGGGCTTCCGGCGTCCCTCTGGATCTCCGAAAGGTGGCGCCTTATGATGCCTACGAAGATGTAGCGTTTGAGGTTCCTGTGCGCACCACCGGGGATGCCTACGCACGCTATGAGGTTCGGATGGAGGAGATGGTCCAGTCCATCCGTATCATCCGGCAGCTTCTGGAGAATCTCCCTTCGGGCCCCATTTTCTCCCGAAAACCCCTGAAGAACCCCCGTGCGCTTCGTGTGAAAGAAGGAGAGGCCTATCGTGCTGTGGAATCGCCCCGCGGTGAACTCGGATTTTACATTGTATCGGATGGCAGCTGGAAACCTCATCGACTGAAGATCAATGCCCCATCCTTTGCCAACCTCCAGGTGGTTCCCCACATCGTACCCGGACATCTTGTGGCCGATGTGGTGGCCATCCTGGGCTCTCTGGACCCGGTGCTGGGCGACGTAGATCGCTGAGGAGGACACCCATGAACCTTCTGCAACCCCTTGTGCTGATTGTGCTGGTGCTCGGTGTGGCGCTGACCATTACCGCCTATCTTACCTGGCTGGAGCGAAAGATCGCCGCGCGCTTTCAGAACCGCGTGGGACCCTATTTCGTGGGGTACCCACACGGGTGGCTCCAGCCACTGGCGGATGTGGTCAAGCTCATGTCCAAGGAAGACATCGTTCCCTTCCATGCTGACCGCTTCCTCTTCAACCTTGCGCCCTACCTGGTGATGGTCCCTGCCCTGCTGGGTTTTGCCTTCATCCCTGTGGCTGACAAACTTGCTGTGGTGGATCACCCGTTTTCGCTGCTCTTTTTCCTGGCGTTTGCCTCTCTCTCACTTCTGGGCATTTTTGCAGCAGGCTGGGCCTCCAACAACAAATATGCCCTTCTGTCCGCATTGCGGATGGTGGCCATGCTGGCTTCCTATGAAGTTCCGCTTGTGCTGAGCCTTCTCGTCCCCGCCCTCCTGGCTGGATCGTTCCAGCTTACCGCCATTGTGGAAGCTCAGCGTGCACTCCCCTTTGTGCTGAAACCCGTGGTGGGACAGATTGCCTTCCTGGTTTTCCTGATTGCAGCGCTGGCAGAAGGCAACAAATCCCCGCTGGATCTCACCGAAGCCGAATCCGAGCTGATCGCCGGGTATAACATTGAATACTCCGGAATGAAATTCGCCCTGTTCTATGCCGGGGAATACGCTCACACCTTTGCCATCACAGGACTGGCTGCCACGGTGTTCCTTGGAGGCCACCTGGGACCGGCCTTCCTCCCCGGATGGATCTGGTTGATTCTGAAGATGCTGTTTGTGTTCCTCCTCATGCTCTGGGTTCGCTGGAGTATGCTTCGGCTTCGCATTGATCAGGCCCTGATGCTCAACTGGAAGGTCCTGTTTCCCCTCAGTCTTGCCAACCTTTTCCTGGCAGCATACTGGGTGATCTACCGAGGAGGTGCCGCATGAGCACCCTGAGCGCAGTTTTAAAAGGAACGGTTCGCGCTTTTGGAACCACCTTCCGGAATTTTTTCCGGAAACCCATCACCGAAAAATACCCTCGATCCCCCCGCCCGATTCCCCGTCGATGGCGTGGAGGAACATTCGCCCTCACCCTGGATCCGGAAACACGGGAGGAGAACTGTATCGGATGCCGACTCTGCGAATACATCTGTCCCTCTCAGATTATCTCGGTAAAACTTCGGAAAGGCGAACCCCGTGCCAACGGCAAAGGTGCCACCTACGCGGAGTCTTTCCATCTGAACTTCCAGGCCTGCATGCAGTGTGAGCTCTGCGTTCAGGTCTGTCCCACGGATGCGATCGTGATGGTGCGCTCACTCCATCCTGCAGGGGCTTCCCGGGAAGACCTGATCCTCACGAAAGAACGGCTGATCCAGAACGGTGTACGTCTCCTGGAACAACCTGAACTCCAGTCCGAAACCACCGGGAACCGGATTCGGGCCTGGATGAGCGCGCAGGCCACAGAGGAGGCCGGATCATGAACCAGACGGTCTTCTGGATTCTCAGTGTGCTCCTTCTGGTGGGTGGCGTATGGACCGTGTTGTCCCGCAACATTTTCCGTGCTGCTTTCGCACTCGCCTTTACCCTGGTGATCACAGCCCTGTTCTATTTCCTCCTGGGATACCCCCTCCTCGGCGGTGTGCAGATCCTCCTGTACACCGGCGGTGTGCTCACCCTGGTGGTGTTTGCGCTCGCGCTTTCCGGCGAAGTCCGCCTGAATCCCAGTTTTCGAAAGCCTGTCCCTGCGGCTGTAACCTCTCTGCTTGTGTTTTTCCTGCTCTCTTCCTATGCCAGCCGACTCCCCGTGCGTGTGGGCGCCCTCTTCGGTCCCAAAACGCTGGCGGTGGAACTGTTCCGCACCTACCTGGTGGCTTTTGAACTGCTCTCGGTTCTCCTGCTGGCTGCGGTGATCGGCGCCCTTATGATCGCCCGAAAGGAGGTTCAGTCATGACCCTGCCCCATCTTCTTCAGGTTGCCTTTGCCCTGATTTCCATCGGGCTGTTCGGATTGCTCGCCCGGCGGCACGTGATTGCCGTTCTTCTCTCCATCGAACTGATGTTTAACGGGGTCAACCTGGCCATCCTTTCGGTGGCCTGGGCCTACGGAGGGGAGCCACGTGGTGCCGTGCTGGTGCTGTTTGGCATTGCCATCACGGTGGCGGAGGTGGCGGTAGGACTGGCCCTCTTCCTGCTTGCCCGACGGGTTCGCGGAACCGTTGTGTTGGATGACCTCTCCACGCTTTCAGGCTAACAGGAGCACAACATGATGCAGTGGGCATTGCTTGCGATTGGTGCACCGTTCACCGCTTTCGCCCTGATCGGTGCGTTCCCCTGGATTCGCCGCACCGGAAAGGGCGCGGCAGGTCTCTCCATTGCCGCGATCAGCCTTTCTCTGGTGAGTGCGCTATTCCTGCTGACGCGGTACCTCCAGCATCCTGAGCCTCAGACCCTTTCGTATGTATTTGCGCCTTTTTCCACCGTCTCCCCCATCACCTTCGGCATTCTTGTGGATGGCCTGGCAGTGGCCATGCTGGTGGTGGTTACGGTGGTCGCCTGGGTGGTCCAGGTCTATTCACTGGGTTACATGAGTGAGGAATCTCCCTCTTCCCTCGGTCGCTACTACGCCTACCATTCCCTGTTCGTCACCTCCATGATCGGCCTTGTGCTGTCCCACAATCTTCTTCAGACCTATGTGTTCTGGGAGCTGGTGGGGGCCTGTTCCTACCTGCTTATCGGTTTCTGGTTCTACAAACCCGAAGCTGCACGGGCTGCGCTGAAAGCCTTCTGGGTCACCCGGCTGGGAGATGTTGGATTTGCCATCGGGGTGGTGCTTCTCTGGGCTGCTGCAGGCACGTTCACCTTTGAAGGCCTGTTTTCTGCCGTGGAACACGGCACCCTCGGGGGTCAGCTCCTGACCCTGGGGGTTCTGGGGCTTTTCGTCGGTGCCATGGGCAAGAGCGCCCAGTTTCCCCTCCACATCTGGTTGCCGGATGCCATGGAAGGTCCCACCCCTGTCTCCGCCCTGATTCACGCGGCCACCATGGTGGCGGCCGGGGTGTTTCTGATGATCCGTATCCATCCCCTTCTGGCCGCCACGCCAGAGGTGGCGTTCTGGGTCCTGCAGATCGGGGCCTTCACGGCCTTCCTTGCAGCCACCATGGCGCTGGTAGAAAGGGATGTCAAACGAATCCTTGCCTTTTCCACCATCAGCCAGCTCGGGTATATGATGGCGGCCGCCGGGGCAGGAGCCCACGTGGCAGCCTTTTTCCATCTGTTCACCCATGCCTTCTTCAAGGCGCTGCTTTTCCTGGCGGCAGGGAGCCTGATTCACGCCATGCACACCAACGACATTTTCCGCATGGGGAACCTCTGGAAGCACATGCGCTGGACCGGGCTCTATTTCCTGGTCGGCGGCCTGGCTCTTTCAGGGGTCCCCCCCACTGCGGGTTTCTTCTCCAAGGACGAAATCCTGGTCGGGGTGTGGCAAACCGGCGAACCCCTGGCCATCTTCTTCCTTTTCGCCACGGTGTTCCTCACTGCGTTCTATATGTTCCGGGCCTTCTTCGTGGTCTTCTTTGGAGACCGGGAGGCGGAGGGGCACCCGCATGAGTCGCCCGGAGTGATGGTTGGCCCCATGGGGATCCTGGCCATTCTCGCTCTCGTGGCAGGATTTTTCGGACACGGCCTGGAGGGCCTGCTGAGCCACACCCTTGGCGTGTCGGAAGCTGCAGGTGAAACCGCGCATGTCCCGGGGTCCCTTCCCTGGATCGGGAGTCTCCTGGGTCTGGCCGGGATTGCCCTGGCCTATCTGGGCTATCAGGCACGTACCCTGGATACCCGGGCCGTGTACACACGGTTTCATCCAGTCGCAACGGTGCTCGAACGGCGTTACTTTGTGGACGATCTCTTCCTGGCGCTTTACCGGTATGTGTACAACCTGCTTTCGGACTTTCTCGGCTGGTTCGACCGTTACGTGGTGGACGGCGTGGTGAACTTCCTCACATGGGGAACCTGGCAGGTGGCACGTGCGGTGCGAACCGTCCAGAGTGGACAGGTCCAGGATACCCTCTACGCGGTGGTCCTGGGCTTTCTCTTCCTGGCATACCTGGCCATGCGATTCTAAGGGAGGCGAATCATGGAACACCTTCTGCTCACCTTTTTGCTCTCGCCGTTTCTGGGTGCCGTCATTCTTTTCTTCGTTCCTTACCGTGCAGGCCGCCTGATTCGCTGGGTGGCTTTACTTTCTGCACTACCTCCGCTGGGTGTATCCCTCTGGCTGCTGAAAGGATATGACCTGGGACAGGGAGGCTTCCAGTTCGTCCACTCCTATGCCGTGCTTCCGAGCATGGGGTTAAACCTGGTGCTGGGGGTGGACGGAATCAGCGTGGCGCTGCTTTTCCTCACCGCCTTCATCTATCTCACAGCCATCTTTACCTCCTGGACCATTGACCGCCGGGAAAAAGAATTCTTCCTGTTCATGGCACTCCTGGTCACCGGGGTTTTCGGGGTGTTTATCTCCCTGGATCTCTTCCTTTTCTTCCTGTTCTACGAACTCGCCGTGCTGCCCATGTATCTCCTGATCGGGATCTGGGGGTCCACCAAGGAAATTCCAGGGAAAGGGCCCTTCGCCTGGACCTACGAGCAGATTCGTGTGGGCGTCAAGGAATACGGTGCCATGAAACTCACGCTCTATTTGCTTGTGGGGTCGGCCTTCATCCTGGTGGCGCTTTTCCGGGTGTACGTGGAGAGCGGCGCCTCCCTGGGACACGCCACCTTTAACTTCCTCCAGCTCCAGAATGCCTCCTTTGATCCCTCCGTGGCCCGTCTCCTTTTCCTGCTGTTCTATGTGGGGTTCGGGGTCCTGGCAGGCATCTGGCCTCTCCACACCTGGTCGCCGGATGGGCACGCCGCCGCCCCGGCTGCGGGGTCCATGATGCATGCGGGTGTGCTCATGAAGCTGGGAGCCTATGGGGTGCTTCGTGTAGGATTCGGGCTTTTCCCCGGAGCCGCCCATGAACTTGCCTGGATTGTGGGCACCATCGCGGCCATCAATATTCTTTACGGTGCCCTTGCGGCAGGCTGGCAACGGGACATTAAATACCTCATTGCTTATTCCTCGGTCTCCCACATGGGTATTGTGATGCTGGGAATGGCCACCCTTACCGAACCCGGGATCGCTGGATCGGTCTTCCAGATGGTCTCTCACGGAATCATGACAGGGCTGCTGTTTACCATCGTCAACCTGGTCTATCACAAATCCCACACCCGGGACATGACCGAAATGGGTGGGTTTGCCCACCGCATGCCCATCCTGGCCACCTTTTTCGCGCTTGCGGGTTTCACCTCCCTGGGCTTACCGGGCCTGTCCGGGTTTGTCGCTGAATTTCTGGTATTCCTGGGTGCCTGGACCTCCGCTCATCCCTGGTGGCTCATCCCCGGTGTGCTGGGCGCATTCATCACCGCGATTTATGTGCTCCGTGCCATGCGCTGGATTTTCCTGGGTCCTGAAAACCCCCGCTATCCGGATCTTCCCGACGCACGTGGGACGGAAGTACTGTCCATGGTGATCCTGGGTGCGATTCTGATCCTGCTTGGACTCTATCCCCGACTCCTTCTGGATGCCATTCACACCGGCGTGGTTGAGTTTCTCGCACACCTGGGAGGTGCATGATGCTGCAGTGGACCACCCTTTCGCTTGAACTGGGGCTTCTCGCCCTGGCGCTGGTACTTTTTGTGCTGGATCTGACCCGTGTTTCACGACGCCTGATCACCCTTCTTGCGGGACTTGGAACCTTCGCACTCTTTCTGTTCTCCTTCACCGTCCCCTCCACAGGGACCTTCACGCAGGCCTTTATCCTGGATCCTTTTGCCCTGTTTCTGAAGCGTATTTTCCTGCTCGCCGCACTGCTCACCCTCATGGGAGCATCCACCTACGCCCGCGTCCGGAACTACACCGCGCGTATGGGAGAATTTATCCTTCTCGTGCTTCTGGCAACGCTGGGTGCCATGGCGCTGGTGAGTGCCCGGGATTTCCTCACCTTTTTCGTGGCCTTTGAGTTGCTTTCCCTGCCGATCTATGCGCTGGCTGCCATAGAAAAAGGAAACCCCCTCGCACCGGAAGGGGCACTCAAGGTCTTCCTGTTCGGAAGCCTCTCCTCCGTGGCGCTTTTCCTGGGGATTGGCCTTCTCTATGCAGCCACCGGTACCACCTTCTGGACACGCATCCACACGGTGCTGTTCCCTGTACTGTTCCAGCTGGGGGTGGTGTTGCTTCTGGTAGGGATCGGGTTCAAAATCGCCATGTTTCCCTTCTACATGTGGGTCCCGGACACCTATGAAGCGGCACCCACACCGGTGGTTGCCTTTCTTTCTGTGGCACCCAAAGCGGCCGGCATCGGGGTACTCTTCCGGCTGTATTTTGAGTTCTTCTCCCGCTGGCAGGGTGATCTGACTGCCTGGATCACCGTTCTGGCCGCTGTGACCATGATCGCTGGAAACCTGATGGCCCTTCCACAGAAAAACCTCAAGCGTCTGCTGGCGTACTCCGGTGTTGCGCATATCGGTTATGTGCTCACCGCGGTAGCTGCAGGTTCCCGGTTCTCAGCCGCCATGGCCCTCTTCTATTTTGTGGCGTACCTGTTTTCCAACATGGGGGCCTTCCTCGCGGTGGCCGCCCTGGAAACCCAGGGGGTGGAACCCACACTGGAAGGCAGCCGGAACCTGATTCGCCGTTCGCCTCTTCTGGCTGCCGCCTTTCTGGTGTTTCTCCTCTCTCTGGGCGGGATTCCCTTTGTGCTGGGATTCTGGGGCAAACTTTATGTGTTCCTCGCTGCCGGGAAAGCAGGACTGTGGGGTCTGGTGTTCCTGGGTGCACTGCTCGCGGTCATCGCTTTATACTATTACCTGAACGTGGCCCGGTGGATGTTCATCGTGGAGGAAGGAGAAGGATCTCTCCACATTCCGGGATCCTTGCTGGCGGCTGTGGGAATCGCAGCGGTGGTGGTGTTCGCCGGGGGTCTGGTGCCCCAGTGGCTGGTGGTTCCCGCGGTCCATGCCGTGATGGGGTTTTGAGATGGATACACAGGTTCTCCTCGCAGGAAGCGGGAAGCAGGGTATGCTCGAAGTCCAGAAGTGGCTTCGTGAAGCCGGCATCCCCTTCCTGTGGGGAGAACAACTCCAGGACATCCGCGAGATTCTTGCCGCACACGAAGATCCGTACGCCCTTCCCCTGGTGATCACCAACCTGGTGTTCCCAGATTGCGGCGGGATGGATTTTCTTGACTGGGTTCGCAGAGAACTTCCCACCGCACGGATTCTGGTGGTGGGGGGATACTTCTCTGAAACCCTCCGGCACCTCCTGGAAGAAACGGAAGAAGTGGTGGCGGTGCTGGGCGGTCGGGAGTTTCGGAAGGCGCAGTTTCTGGATACGGTCCGAAGAAGCCTGGCCGCCCCGCGCCGCGGATTTGAGGGCAGGATGTTTGGCCTTTCCCTTTTTGATTTCCTCCAGATTGTGGCCATGAGTGGACAGTCTCTCCATATCCAGGTGAAAGAAAGCCGCCGCAATCGAGAAGGTGTGGTGGTGGTGGACCATGGCCAGATTATTTATGCTGAAACCCACGAGAAAAAGGGGAAGGATGCACTTTACGATATGATTCGGTGGCCCAGCGGCGCCTTTTCCGCATCTCCTCTGGAAGGGACCTATCCCCAGTTGATTCGGGAACCCACCGACTTCCTCCTCCTTGAATTCGCACGGAGCCTGGACGAAGAAACCCAGAAAGAAGTTTCCCCGAGGGTCACCCATCCAGAGATCCAGAAACTTTTTGAAGAAATCGCCGAACAGATCCCCGGTTTTCTGGGCATGGCCTTTTTCGACGCGGCCACCGGACGTCCCCTGGATTATCTGAGCCACCGACCGGAGTTCACCTTTGTGACCAGCGCACGCCTGTACAGCGAAATCGTGAAACTGGTGGGAGACGCCACCGAAATCGCCACCCGTGGGCGTGAAAAACGCGAAGAGGTGGACCTGCTGGTCAACCGGGACCAGAACGACTGGATCATCCTTTTCCCCTTCCATGCCATGCGCTACATCCTCTTTGTGATTTTCAGTCGGGCAGAAGGGGACTTTCCCCGTGCCCTGGATGTTCTGGAACAGTACCGAGATCGGCTGCAGGAAGCCTGCAACCTCTATGCCCGGGGATGACGCCGCTGGAGTTTGGTGAGGAGATCCTCCGTGCCGCCAAAGGGTATGCGGCGGAAGTGGTGGTGGTGCGCTATCGCCTGGGTCTGACCCGATTTCAACAGTCCCGGATCCATCAGTCGGTGGAACAGGATGCCTGGTGGTCCGGGCTTCGCCTCCGTCATGGAAGCCAGTGGGCCACCCAGTGGTGGTCTGGCATGGACCGGGATCGGCTTCGCCAGGCCGTGGACCATCTTCGCACACTCCTTCAACACAGGGAACCGGACCCGAACCTTCCTCCCCTGCTTCCCGCTCGCACGGAACACGCGCTGACTGGATACCACACTGCCACTGAAGAGGCGGATGCTGCGCAACGCGCCGAATGGGTCCATCGGGTGTTCCAGGAAACACCTGCAGAATCGGCGTACGGTGCGGCGCATACTCTGACGATGGAAACCGCCATCCTGAACAGCGAGGGCCTTCGGCTGAGCTGGCAGGCCACCCACGCCCATCTGTCGGTGAACGTGCTCACCGCGCGCGGGGGGGCCGGCTGGGCGGAGTGTGCACACCCGGACGCCACGCGAATTCACCCCGAACCCGTGGCACAGAAGGCCCGGCAAAAAGCAGAGCGCAGCGAAAATGCACGAGATCTCCCAGCCGGCACCTACCGTGTCATCCTGGAACCTCTGGCCGTGGCGGAACTTGTAGGTTTTATAGGATGGCTGGGATTCAGCGCCCGTTCGGTGATTGAAGGCATGAGCCCTTTTGAAAACCGGTGGGGTGAAACCTTTTTTCACCCTTCCCTTCATCTGGTGGATATGCCGGAGGACAGCCCCTACCGGGCGCCTTTTGATGCGGAAGGCGTTCCCAAACGCACCTTTCCGCTTGTGGAAGCAGGAAAGCCAAAGGGACCGGTGTACGATCTCCGCACCGCCGCCCGGCTCCAGGCAGTGAGCACCGGGCACGCCCAGGCATTTTTTGAGAGTTACCCCTATCCCGCCCATCTCAGTGTACTGCCGGGGGATCACACCCTGGACACGTTGATTGCGACCACCGAGCAGGGGATCCTGGTCACACGGCTGCATTACCTGAATGTCACCGATCCCCGACACCTCACCCTCACCGGGATGACGCGGGACGGAACATTCTGGGTGGAAGACGGAAAGATCCGCTATGGTCTAAAAAATCTCCGATTCCACACCTCCCTTCTTGAGGCTTTCCAGCACATTTCAGGGATCACCCGGGAACGGATACCTGTTGGGCAGAGCGAAATGTACGGTATGCCCTGGATCTCCGGCGGTTTATTCCCCGCCATGCGTCTGGAGCGTTTCCACTTTCCCACCACCACACAGTTTTAATGATTTCCCTTTCTGTGCTGATTCCCACGTATGGCCGGGTCCCTTTCCTCCTGAAATGCGTTCGGGCGCTGCAGCATCAGACCTTCCCTGCCTCCCACACCGAACTGGTGATCGTGAGCAGCGAACCCCGTGAAATGCCCTCCTCACTCCAGACCATGCTGCAATCCAGACCCTTCGCCCGGGTGGTGTGGTGCTATGATCCGCCGGGGGGTCCCGCCCGCGCGCGCAACCGGGCCATCGAAGCGGCGCGTGGATCCCTCCTGCTTTTTCTTGACGACGATGTGGTCCTGCATGAAGACGCGCTGGCACACCATGTGGAAGCCCATCGTCGGGAAACCAATCCCCGTGTGGTTTTTCTGGGCAGGGTGGAAATGGATGCAAAACAGCAACAAACAGCCTTCGGGCGCTGGATGGAGGAAGGAGGCCGTCATTTTCTGTATCCCCGCTTTCGACCGGGACAGGTGCTCCCGCCAGAGCGGTTTTACACCGCCCAGATCTCTCTGAAACGCGCATTTCTGAAAGATGAACGGTTCAACGAGCAGTTCGTTGCTCCAGGATATGAGGACGGGGATCTGGGATTGCGTCTGGGGAAACGGGGCATGATCCTCCGCTATCTCCCCGAAGCACGGGGCATCCATCTCCGTCCCGCTGTGATGACTTCCTACTGGGAACGTGTGGAAACCGTGGGGAAAATGCGTCCCCTGTTGCTTTCCCTTCATCCTGAACGTCGGCACTGGGTGGAACGCATCCCCGGAATCCTGCCGGCAGCAGCCTGGCTTGCTCCACGTGCGCAGCGGTGGGTGGAACCCCTGGGATCATGGCCCGCACGAACCGGACGATGGCTCTTCCCCCTGTTCACCCTCACGTATGGGCTTACCCTCCTCCGGGGGGTTGCCAGGAGTCCTTTCCGTGATTAAACTTTCGGTGATCATCCCCACCCGGGGACGTCCACACCTTCTCCAGAAAGTTCTGCGCAGCATCCGGAACGACCCCCTGCCGAAAGAACACTATGAACTGCTGATCGCAGAAGACCAGAAGGAAAGCCAGCTCCGGGGCATGCTGGCACAGTTCCAGGATCTTCCCCTGCATCACTTTCTGGCGGGCGGCAGGGGACCCGCAGCCGCACGGAACCAGGCCATCCAGAAAGCACGGGGGGAGACTCTTCTTTTCCTGGACGATGACGTGGAACCCGCATCCCCACTTCTGAGCGGTCACCTGGACTTCCATCGTCACCATCCCCGTTCCGGGGATGCCGCCCTGGGACAGGTGGTGCTCCACCCCGACATCCCGATGAATGCCTTTCGTGCATGGGTGGAGCGGTATGGTCCGCAGTTCGCTTACGCGAAACTCCGACCCGGTGCCATCGTGTCCGGACGCTATTTTTATACCGCACAGGTTTCTGTCAAACGAATCCTGCTGAAACAGGAACGTTTTGACCCTGCATTTCCCTA
>JALUJC010000108.1 GCA_027053375.1 Caldifarciminota bacterium | reverse complement strand
CTGCCAGGCCCCACCAGAGATCCGAGGTGGGGTGAAGGGAAGCAATCCGGGTATAGGTCTTGCGCTTCCAGGTATACCGAAGGGAGAAAGACGTATCCCGAGCCTGGGCCCGTATCATATCCCACAGGGCATGCGGGAGGAAACGCGTGAGCACCGGCAGATCCAGGGTCCGCTGGGTCCATTGACGCCAGAGTCGCCGTCCGTTCCCTTCCAGCCACCCATCCACCAGCGCATAGACCTGGGTACCGGATACCTGAAGAAAACGGGCCATCTCCTCAATCTGAATCAGTTCCCGGGAATCTCCCCTGTAGAGTTCCAGCATGTCCAGTACACAGGAAACCGATTCGAGCCGGTCTGGAAGATGCTCCAGCAGAAAACGTCCAGCTTCCCTGCTCAAACGAAGTTCCCGGCGTTTCAGTTCCGCACGCACCCACTGCTCAAAGAGTTTTCGATTCCTGACCAGTGGAGGAAACGGGATCCCAAGGACCCGCTCATCCTGAATGGGAGGCGTTTCGGAAAGGGTGGTGAACACCACCGGGCGCTGGCCCACCTGCCGGAGTACCGCATCCCATATTTCCTTCTTCCATACCTCCACATGATCCAGCCACAGGAAGGACGGCGTTCCCCCGAAAAGATCGTTCTGAGAAAGGTGACGCAGAACCTCCGCGGGCTCCAGTTCCGAAACATCCAGCCTCTGAAGAGGGCGATGGGCCTGCTCCGCCAGCATATCCACGGCTTTCCGCCAGATATACCGCTCCGGGCCATAGAGTAGAGGAAGGCGATCGGGAGCTTGCCCCTCTTTGAGGGAACGCATGAAGGCGTTCATGGCAGAAAACTGTTCCTGAAAGGAGGGGGGGCGTTTTCGGCGGGAAGATGCGCGACGTGCCATCAACGCACCTCGCTCCCGGGGGGAAGAACCCGATCCGGATGAAGCAACACCGCTCCTCCTTCTGGATCCGTGGCAGCCAGAATCATCCCCTGGGATTCCACACCCCGCAGACGGGCGGGTTTCAGGTTAACCAGCACAGGGACCTGCTTCCCCACCAGTTCCTCAGGGGCGTACTGACGGGCGATTCCCGCCACCAGCTGCCGGATCTCCCCACCGATATCCACCTTAAGCACCAGCAAACGATCCGCGTTGGGATGCCGGGATGCTTCCTGGATGGTCCCGATACGAATTTCAAGACGCGCAAAATCTTCAATGGTAATCTGGGGTTTGTGTTCCATGGTTTCTTCCTCCATGACGGTGGTTTCCCGGGAAGCCTTTTCGGAGCCCGTAGCGATATCCACCGGGGCTTCCACTTTGGGATACAGGACACGGATGGGTTTCAGGGTTCGCCCTCCCAGGGAAGGATCCGGGATGGAAGCTTCTCCGTAGGGTGGCAGCTTATGAGGATCCATCCCAAGCCAGTCCCAGATTTCCGCAGTGGTATGCGGCAGGAACGGATGCATCCATACGCTGATGGCACGCAGCACCTGCACGGCAGTGTAGAGGGTTCGATCGGTTTCCCCGGGTTCTGTTTTCCGCGTCCGCCAGGGTTCTTTGCGATCCAGATAACGGTTGCCTTCCCTGGCCACTTCCATGACACCATGGAGGGCATCCCTGAACCGGAATTCTTCCAGGGCAGCCTCAATCTTCCCGCCAAGTTCCTCCAGACGACGGAGGAGTGCCACCTCTTCCCCTCCCCACTCCGCAGGGGGTGGAATCCGCCCCTCGCGGAACCGATGGAGAAATCCGAGACTCCTCTGAACAAAGTTGCCCAGGGTATCGGCGAGTTCATGGTTGACCCGTCGCCGGAGCTCTTCCAGATCAAACTCCGCATCTTTGGTTTCCGGAAGGTTGGCGGCAAGTGCATAGCGCCAGAAATCCGCAGGAAACTGCTCCAGCGCGTCCCGCAACCATATCGCAGTCCCCCGGCTTGTTGAAAACTTCTCTCCACCCCGAAAGACCAGAAACTGGTTCGCAGGAATATCCGAAGGAAGGACATAGTCTCCGTGCGCCATCAGCATGGCAGGCCAGACAATGGCGTGAAATACGATATTGTCCTTTCCGATGAAATGCACAAGGCGGGTTTCTTTATCCAGCCACCATGTTTTCCAGAGATCGGGATCCCCGTGGTGTTCCATCCCCCACTCCCGGGTTGCAGAAACATACCCGATGGGAGCATCAAACCACACATACAGCACCTTTCCCCTGGCCTCCGGGAGGGGTACGGGAACGCCCCAGGAAAGATCACGGGTGATGGGACGATCCTTGAGTCCTTCCTGGATCCAGCCCAGTGCTGTGTTGCGTACACTGGCACGCCAGTGTGTTTTCTCCTGAAGCCACTTCCGGAGCGGTTCGGCATAGGCGGAAAGGCGGAAATAGTAGTGGGTGGTCTCCCGCGGTTCCGGGCGGGTGCCGCAGATCACACAGCGGGGTGCTTTGAGCTGAAAAGGCTCCAGCCAGCGACCGCATTGCTCACACTGATCTCCGCGTGCCTGATCATACCCACAGTAGGGGCAGGTCCCTTCTACATACCGGTCCGGCAAAAACAGCTGATCTCTGGGACAGTACAACTGCGTCACCGTTCGTGGAATAATATCCCCCTTCTCATAAAGGTTCAGGAAAAATTTCTGGCTGGTTTCGTGATGGATAGGACGGCTGGTACGGGAAAAGTGATCAAAGGCGATGCCGAAATCCTCAAAATCTTTCCGGATGATCTTATGATACCGATCCACCAGGGATTTCGGGGGGATCCCTTCGCGCTCCGCACGTATGGTGATGGCTGCTCCGTGTTCATCTGTCCCGCAGATATGGATCACTTCTTCCTTTTTCTGGAGCCGCTTGAACCGGGTATAAATATCCGCGGGAAGATAAGCACCCGCCAGGTGCCCAAGATGCAGGGGACCATTGGCATAGGGTAATGCGCTTGTGATCAGGACTTTCCTGGCCATTCTCCTCTTCCGGTAAGTGTTTCCTGCGTTGCGTTTGGGGTTATTGTATGGGTCCTTTGCGGGCGTATCAATGGGAGGTGTGCGCTCAGTTCCGCCTTTTCAGAAAGTGCTTCAGGAACCAGTCCCTCGCTGTGCATACCGGCTGAACCGGATCCTCCGGGACACCCGCCGGAGAACGGTTCACGATCGGTTCCACCGGGTAGCCCATTTCCTCCATGGACCTGTGAATGCGCCGGGCTTCTCTCTTTGCCAGTTCATCGGGAGTTTCCACCACCAGAAACCGAAGGCGTTTTAAACGTTCAGCCAGACGATCCATGCGTGCTGCCCGCGCATGCAGAAGTTGAGCCCAGGGATCATCGTCCGGATCACCCGTTCCAAGGAAGCGTTTTCGCTCTACAATCCGCTCCCGCAGCCTGCGGAGGGCGTGCACCCACCACCGGTGCCAGGTGACCCAGCGAAGCACCCGAAGGGCATAACCCGTTGGGGGGAAATCCAGCACCCGCACCTCACCGGCTTCGGAAGGGGAGAAAAGGACACGCTGGAGTACGTCCAGCATCACCTCCTCCTCCATCCCGGGAAGCACCCGCACCAGGTCTTCGGGGGATACCCCGGCCAGCAACTCCTGAAGGGGGAACCGACGACGGAATTGCTTCCCAAGCTTCTGACGGCGTGTCTCCAGCTCCTGATCCAGATCCACCTCTTCCAGTTCGGGCAGTGGCCCGCACCGGGTCCGGGAAGCCAGGTCCTTAAGGTTGTGGGCAGGATCCAGGGAGACCACACGCACCGGTGTATCGATCTGGCGAAAAGCACACCCCAGCGCCAGGGAGAGCGTGGTCTTCCCCACACCTCCCTTTCCAAGAAACACAAAGACACTCACGGATTGGGTTGCATATGGGCCAGCAGGGTCTCCCATGGGTCAAAGGAATGCTCACGCTGAAACCACCGCAGAAAAGCATCCGGGTTGATCTGAAAGAGTTCCAGGCTCAGGGTGGGGGGCGGAGCCAGCGGAATGCCAAAGAAGGGGGCAAGGACAAGCAGCGCAAAGAGCTCCTCATCTGCATGCAGTTCCGCTTCAAGCCAGTCGGTGCTGGCTTTCTCCATCCACTGCCGGAAAATCTGGAAAAAATTTCCCATAATGGTATGATACAGGCTGTCTCTCCGCATCTTCAATGGTTGGCGTGGTAAGATGTGAAGCACGGAAAGGGGAAAACCTGCCTGTAGAAACGGGATCCGTGTAACCCTGAGGGATCTCCGGTTCCAATGCCT
>JALUJC010000107.1:2493-12566 GCA_027053375.1 Caldifarciminota bacterium | reverse complement strand
TGATTTTGAACTGGCTCAGGAGATGCTCTATGCCTTCATTCGGAAAGTGACAGGCGAAAGCCTGTTTATGCGTCCCCGGGTCCTGGTGGCCATTCCATCCGGCATCACGGAAGTGGAACGCCGGGCCGTCCGGGACGCCGCACTTTCCGCCGGTGCGCGTGAGGTTTTCCTGGTTGAAGAACCTGTGGCTGCGGCTGTGGGCATCGGACTTCCCATCCATGAACCGGTGGGCAACATGATTGTGGACATCGGCGGGGGTACCACGGAAATCGCCGTGATCGCCCTTTCCGGCATTGTCACCAACGGATCCATCCGGGTCGCGGGGGATGAAATGGACAACCAGATTCGCAACTACGTCCGCCAGAAATACAACATGACCATCGGGGAGCAAATGGCGGAAAGGATCAAACTCACCATCGGGCAGGTTTCTCCCGTGTTTACCGATACCCTCAAGATGGAAGTGCGCGGACTGGATGTGCTCTCCGGTTCACCCCGAACCATTGAACTCACCTCGGAGGAAGTTCGTACGGCGTTGATGCCGGCGCTGAACCAGATCGTGGAAGCCACCAAGCGCGCACTGGAGCAAACACCTCCCGAACTGGTCTCCGACATCATTGACCGTGGGATCTATTTGACCGGAGGCGGAAGTCTGCTGAAAGGTCTCAAGGAGCTGCTCCAGGAAGAAACCAATCTGCTTGTACACCTGGTGGACGATCCCCTGGATTGCGTGGTACAGGGTGCCGGAAAAATCCTGGAAAACCTTGTATCGTATGATCGTATTCTTCTGAAACCCCGCGATGTGGGGATGAGCCGGGGGCGATGACGGGGCGGACCCCCCTGTTCTGGTTCCTTCTGGCCACGGTGCTTTCTCTCCCACCCGTGGTGCATGCTGTTCCCTCCGTTCTGTATCCGCTCTATGCCCCGCTCCGGAGCATTCAGCGGTTCGCGCAGGACTTCGCCACCTACCGGCGGGAAGCGCAGCAGGAAGCCATTCGTCAGAGCATCCAGATCCCCTCACCCGGGCAGGACCTTTCCGACACCCTCACCCACAACCCAGGTGTGTCTCTCCTGGAACTGGTGGACGCCCGCCCGATGGGTTATCCCCAGGAACTTCTGCTTCAGGGTTCTTTCGGGAACCCCGGCGATCTTCTCCTTGTAGGCCCGTTTTTTGCTGGTCGCATCACCCAGCGGCGCGGGACCCTGCTGCATGGACTGACCCTGTACCACCCCAGCGTCTGTGTTTCCGCTCGTCCCAAACACAGCACCGCCTGGGGAATGCTCTGCGGCGGTCGTCCCCCACGACTTCGCTTTATTCCGCTCTACCATCCAGTGCAGCCTGGGGATACGGTGCTTACGGCCGGGGTCGGGGAGGTCCCTGAAGGGCTTCTTCTCGGGAAAATTCTCCGTGTGGTGCCTTCGGAAGTGGATCCGGGATTCTGGGAAGCGGAGATCCGGCCCTTTCTTTCCTATCACAGCACCCGCTACTATCGTGTGGAGGAACCCGAACGATGAATGGAATCGCTGCAGCCTTCTTACTGGGTGCTTATCTCAGTGCACCCGCCTGGATCCCTCCCTCCTTTCCGGAGCTTTCCCTTCTTTTCGGTCTTCCCCTGATGTACATGATGGAAGCCCGGTTGCTGTACCCCGTCCTCCTCACGGGTGCACTTCTCAGAACCGGGTTGTGGGGGCCGCCAGGCTACCCGCTGTTCCTCATGTTCCTTGGGTGGATCGGCCTTCGAACCCGCTCCTTTCTGAACCTGCAACACACGGGATTCCTTGCGGTGTGGTTCGGCTGGCAGGTTCTGCTTGGCGGATGGCTTACCCATCACCACCCTCTGGGGATTTTCTGGACATGGCTGGGCGCCATGCTGCTCTATCGCAGGGTGGCTTATGAAAGCGCGTAATCGCTGGGTATTTTTCACTCTGATGCTCGCATGGGGCGCAGCCTGGGTACTGGCCTTTCAGAAACAGGTCCTTCGGGAATCCGCGTATCGGGCTTCTTCCCTGTCCAACATTATCCGGAAAATTCCCCTGCTTCCCCCACGGGGACGCATTCTGGACCGTCATGGCCGGGTGCTGGCGGGTTATCAGGCAGGCATTCTCTTTATTTCGCTGGGTTCCCGGATCCACAACCTTCCTTTTCCTGTCTATACGCCCACGCAGATTCGCTATATCCCCCAGAGCCGTGCCCTGCGCCTGGACGAAGTACCGGGGTATTTTGAACAACTGTACCATCATCCTGACATTCTCCCGATGCTTTTCCCCCTGCGCACCTATCCTGCAGGTCCCCTCACAGCCCACGTGGTGGGTTATGTGGGTGAAGCCTCCCGTTATGAGGTGGAACAGGGGAAGCGATGGGGGATCCTGGTGGGGAAAAGTGCCCTGGAACGTGCGCTGGACGATCGCCTCACGGGGTCTCCCGGGACCCGGTTCTTTCTCGTAAATGCAGCAGGCGAGTTGCAGACCTTGGATCCCCTTCCGCCACGCCCTCCGGAACCGGGCGGTGTGGTGGTAACTTCACTGGATCTGGATTTGCAGCGAGCGGTAGATTCTCTGTTTCTACCCCATGAACGGGGTGCTGTGGTGATGCTGGATGTTCGAACCGGGGAAATCCTGGTGCTTTACAGCCGACCCTCTTTTGACCCAGACGAACTCACGGGATTGCGGGCAAAGACTGCCTGGCAACGACTGGTCAATGATCCCGCCAGTCCCCTGCTCAACCGCGCGGTTGCAGGGCTGTACCCTCCCGGATCCACCTGGAAACCTTTTGTGGCCCTGCTCGCCCTGGACCGGGGCTGGGTGAATCCCGCTGCAAGACCGGTATTCTGCGATGGCACCTATCGTTTTGGATCCCGGGTCTGGAAGTGCTGGGATCCGGCGGGACATGGCGCCCTCAACCTTGTGGAAGCCATAGAGCAATCCTGCGATGTTTATTTCTATGATCTTGCACGAAAAATCGGGCTTCGGCCCTTCCTGGAAATGATCACACCCTTGAGAGACCTCCTCCACCGTACCTATGGGGTACTCCCGGAAGAAAAGCCGGGACTGGTCCCGGACCGGGCATGGTATACGCGCCGGTATGGGCGGAACGTATCCGAAGGAATGGTTCTCAACCTGGGCATCGGTCAGGGAGAAATCCTGCTCACCCCTCTGCAGATGGCCATTCTCGCCGGCCTTATAGCCACGGAAGGACGTCTTCCCATGCCTCATCTCCTTCGAGACGCACCTGTGCAGGACACCCTCTATCTGGAGGCATCCAGACGGGCCTATCGCCTGGTTCGGGAAGGGATGGAGCGCGTTGTCCAGGGTGAACACGGAACAGCCAGCGGATCAAGGATTCCCGGATTGATCTATGCCGGGAAAACTGGAACCGCCGAGAACCCCCACGGAAAAGAACATTCCCTGTTCATTGCCTATGCTCCGGCGCAGAATCCGCGCATCGCCGTGTCCGTGATCGTGGAGGAGGGCGGCCACGGCAGCGAACGCGCCGCCCCCATCGCCCGCGCCCTCATTGAGCGGTATGCAAAGCTGTACGGGATGGGGGAACCTGCCACCCGCTGACTCCTGAAGATCTTTCCCCACTCACGATTTACCGGGGTTTTCCACTGAGGATGCGCGCTGTCCGAACCTGAACCTTCTTTTCAGCGGTTGAGGATATGGATAGCTCGTTTGTGCACGTTCTCTGCAGCCTCCATCAGGGCTTCGCTCAGCGTAGGGTGGGGATGAATGGAAAGCCCGATATCCTCCGCTGTGGCACCCATCTCCACCGCAAGCACGCCTTCTCCGATCAGGGAGGATGCCTCCGGTCCCACGATGTGGACACCCACCACCACGTCGCTCTCCCGATCCACCACGATTTTGGCGAATCCCACCGTCTCGCCATAGGTGAGGGCACGTCCACTGGCCAGCCAGGGGAATTTGCCCACCGCCACCTCCATCCCCCGGGCTTTTGCTTCTTCTTCCGTCATCCCCACCGATGCCAGCTGAGGTTCGGTGTATACCACCGCCGGAATGGCCCGTGGATCAAAAGCCGAAGGCTGACCGGCGATCACCTCGGCGGCCACCACCCCTTCCCTGCTGGCTTTGTGGGCAAGAAGCGGTGGACCGGTCAGATCCCCAATGGCAAAAATGTTCGACACCTTCGTTCGTCGCTGGCTGTCCACGGGAAGATAACCCCGCTTGTCCACCTGAAGTCCCACAGCGTCCAGACCCAGCCCCTCCGTGACGGGTCTACGTCCCACCGCCACCAGAAGCACATCTCCGTCCAGGGCTTTCTCTTTCTCCCCCTCCTGATAAACCAGACGGATCCCCTCACCTTTTTTCTCTACCGATGTGGCCTTAACCCCCAGGTGAATACGGATTCCCTGCCGGCGGAGGGCTTTCGCCAGTTCTCCTGCGGATTCTCGATCCATCCCGGGGAGGATCTGGTCCATCAACTCCAGGACGTCCACCTCTGCACCAAACTGGCGATAGATGTAGGCGAACTCAAGTCCGATCGCCCCGGCACCCAGCACCAGAAGCTTTCGGGGGACGCGGGGAAAAGATACGGCATGATTGGAGTTCCAGATCCGCTCTCCATCCACTTCAAATCCCGGAAGTTCCACCGGGCGAGAACCCGTGGCCAGAAGGATATGTTCCGCCCGAAACACCTTGTCCTCGTCCCCGTTGGGAACCGAGACCCGCACGGTATGGGCATCTACCAGCCTCCCTTCTCCCCGAATCCACGACACACCGTTCGCCTTCCACAGACTCTGGATTCCCCGTACCAGGCGCTGCACGATCCCCTCTTTCCACCGGTTCAACTGATCCAGATCCACCTCGGGCACGGACGTCTGAAATCCCATGTCCTTACGTGCATGTTGAATCTGGGCATGGAGATGCGCAGCATGCAAAAGGGCCTTGGTTGGAATGCATCCCACGTTGAGGCACACGCCCCCCACGTACTGTTTTTCCACCACAAGCACCCGTTTTCCCAGCTGGCCCAGCCGGATGGCCGCCACATACCCCCCGGGGCCCGCACCGATCACGATCACATCATAGTCATAGGATTTCTCGCGCATGGTCTTCCCCCTCCTTACAAGCTTTCCAGGAAAAGACGATCCGGCGTTTCAAGGTAGCGAATCAGGTCCCGGGTGAACAGCGCTGCCTGCGCTCCATCCAACACACGGTGATCAAAGGCCAGGCTGAAATAGGTCATCTGCCGAATCTGAACCGCTCCATCCACCACCACCGGCCGGGGCTTGATGGAATGGAAGCCCAGGATAGCCACCTGGGGATAGTTGATCACGGGGAAGGAAAAGAGCCCACCGATGGATCCGATGTTGGTGATGGAAAAGGTTCCACCCTCCACGTCTTCCAGGGTGAGCTGGCCTGCCCGCGCGCGTTCGGCAAGATCCGCCACCTTTCGGGCCAGATTCAGGAGGGAATACCGTTCTGCATGATGAATGACGGGCACCACCAGCCCCTGATCGGTGGCCACGGCGATCCCGATGTTGTAGGTACGGTGCAGAAGCATTTCCCCCGCCTCGTCATCCACGGTGGCGTTAAACTCCGGATGTCGCCGAAGCGTCGCGATCACCGCTTTGATCAGGAATGGAAGATAGGTCAGCTTGACCCCCGCCTCTTCCGCAAAAGGTTTCATTCGCTGACGCAACGCCACCAGCTCGGTCAGATCGGCCTCATCCACATGGAGCGTATGCACTGCACGATCCTTGGACGCCCGAAGCCGCCGGGCAATCTCCCGTCGAAGTCCCCGGAAAGGTCGACGCTCGGGTTCTGGAATCGCGCCCCCAGGGATTGCTTCCACAGCGGGGACGGTCGGTGCAGGCGCTGCCTGGATTTCGGGAGCGGTCTTTTGCTGCTCGGCATACCGGAGGACATCGGCCTTCACGATCCGTCCCACCGGTGTGGAGGGAGGAACCCTGGTCAGGTCCACCCCCAGTTCCCGGGCCGCTTTTCGTGCAGCCGGCGTGGCCAGGACGCGTCCTGACTCCTGGGGAAGGGGTTCTTCCGATACCGCAGGTGCTTCACTTTTCTCCACCGGAGCCTCCGATGCTGCCACAGGGGAGGCTTCACCAAGCAGGGCCTGAAGATCAATGGACGCGGGATCCTCTCCGGGATCTGCCAGCACTGCAATGGGGTCATGGACAGGGATCACGTCTCCCTCTTTCGCCAGTATCTTGACCAGGGTTCCCTCAAAGGGGGAAGGAACCTCCACCGTCACCTTTTCCGTCATAATCTCTACGATGGGCTCATTCTTTTGAACCGCTTCCCCTTCCTTCTTGATCCACCGAACAATCTCCCCCTCCACCACACTTTCCGCCACCTCAGGCAAGCGTAAAAGTTTGGCCATGCTCCCCTCCTTTACGGCAGCAGTGAAAGCGCCCGCTTCACACCGCGGGCAATACGGGTCACGTTGGGCATGTAGTGTTTTTCCAGCTTGAAGGGAAAAGGCATATCCCAGCCGGTCACACGAACGACCGGGCCATCCAGAAGATCCACGGCGGCTTCTGCCACGAATGCGGCAATTTCTGATGCGAAGGATACCGTCCGCGGTGCTTCGGCCACGATGACCAGCCTTCCCGTTCGCTCCAGAGAATGCAGAATGGCATCCCCATCAAAGGGGATCAGCGTTCTGAGATCCAGAATATGCAGGGAGATACCTTCTTTTTCCAGCTTCTCGGCCGCCTTCAGGGTCTCGTGGACCATCATCCCGTAGGTGACCACCGTCACGTCTTCTCCTTCTCGCACGGTACGTGCCTTCCCGAGCGGCACCACATGCTCACCTTCGGGCACCTCTTCTTTCAGCGCATAGTACATCCGCTTGTGCTCCAGAAAAACCACAGGATCATCATCACGGATGGAAGCAATCAACAGACCCTTGGCATCCGAGGGTGTGGAGGGAATCACCACCTTCAGACCCGCCACATGAGCAAACAGTGCTTCGGGGCTCTGAGAATGATAGAGACCACCCCCCACCAGCCCACCGTAGGGGGATCGCACCACCATGGGGACATGAAACTGGTTCCCGGAACGAAAACGGATCTTTGCCGCCTCGGAATAGAGGGGATCATAGCCGGGCCAGAGGTAATCCACAAACTGGATCTCTGCCACCGGACGAAGCCCCATCACCGCCATCCCCACCGCCATACCGAGAATGCCATTCTCATCCAGCGGGGTATCAAACACCCGCTCCTCTCCAAATTGCTCCTGCAACCCTTCGGTAATGTTGAACACCCCCCCGCGCTTGCCCACGTCCTCACCAAAAACCACCACGGCATCGTCGTGCGCCAGCTCATACCGGAGCGCATCGCGCAACGCCTGTGCAAAGTTCATGACCGGCATGTCAGTGTCCTCCTTCCTGCTCTTGCATCTCCGCCTGGAGCTCCTCCCACTGCCGGGTCAGGTGCCAGGGACGTTCGCCATAGACTTCCTCAAAGAGTTCCTCCACACGGGGAAGACCGGCAGCCTCCGCTTCCTCCACGGCACGTTCCACGTCCAGCCTCACGCGTTCCTTCAGGGCTTCCTCTTTCTCCTCATCCCACAGCCCCTTCAGGGTCAGGAAATGACGCATCCGCTTCAGCGTATCCCGTTCCCACCAGTGTTTGACCTCTTCCTCGGAACGGTACTTTCGATCATCGTCCGCGGAACTGTGAGGATCCAGACGATAGGTGAGCGCTTCGATCAGGGCAGGGCCACCGCCCGCACGCGCCCGATCCGCCGCCTGACGCATCACATGGTACACGATCAGCGGATCATTCCCGTCCAGGTAAAATCCGGGGAGGCCGTAGGCTTTCCCCTTTTCCGCGATGGTTTTCGCAGCCGTTTGCTGGGTGCGGGGTACACTGATGGCATACTGGTTGTTCACGATCATCACCACGAGGGGCAACCGGTACACGCCCGCGAAATTCAATGCGGAGTGGAAGTGGGGTTCACTGGTGGATCCCTCTCCACCATAGGTCACCACCACCCCACCGGTTTTTCTGTACTGGAGAGCACGGGCCATCCCCATCCCCACCACATGTGCCAGACCCACACCACTGCCATAGGTAAAAGACTGGGCCTTCTTCGCTCCCAGATGCCCGGGCATCTGGCGACCCTTGAGGGGATCCAGCGCCGTGCCCATCAGTTGCGCAAAGATTTCCGCCAGACGAATACCCCGAACATGCATGGCGGGAGGGGTCCGGTAATACCCGTTGATCCAGTCCTCCGGGCGCAGGGCATAGAAACTTCCGACAATCGCCCCTTCATGTCCTGTGATGGAGATATGAAAGGCCGCTTTTCCCGAACGCTGGAGCAGCCAGCACATGCGATCCACTTCCCGCGTGAGCACCATATCTTCATAGAGTTTGACCAGACGGGAGGGAGACAATCCAAGATGTTCTTCCGGATCGAAGTCCACCACCGGATTGCCCTGTTCATCCAGCAACCTCAGGGGTTCTTCTGTAAAAGGCTGGATCGGGATCGGCACACCCTTCCTTTTGTGAGCTTCCATAATCACCTCCTAAAAAACAACGGTTCACCGGAATTATACAGGGGATGGGCAAGTTGATCAATTTTGAGACTTATAGAAAATACGGATCCCAGCGCTATTTTCTTAATTCAGACTTACACACACTACTTCCCGGGATGCCCCAAAACGTTGACGGTCAGGTCGCCGGGGTGTATACTTACTGCACACACGAACCCCACGGCTGGTTTGTGGGGATTTTTTTATGTAGAAAAAAACGCTACATAAGGGAGGTAGCACTGTGAGTCGTTGGCCTCTGGAGAGGGTGCGCAACATCGGGATCATTGCCCACATTGATGCGGGCAAGACCACGACGACCGAGCGCATTCTGTTTTACACCGGTCGTACGCACAAGCTGGGCGAGGTTCATGAGGGTGAGGCCACCATGGACTGGATGCCCGAAGAACGCGAGCGGGGCATCACCATCACCGCCGCCACCACTGCCTGTTTCTGGCGTGAACACATGCTTAACATTGTGGACACCCCCGGACACGTGGACTTCACCGTGGAGGTGGAGCGGAGCCTCCGCGTGCTGGATGGTGCCATCGCCATTCTGGAGGGATCCTCCGGCGTGGAACCTCAGTCCGAAACCGTATGGCGGCAGGCAGACAAGTACCGGGTACCAAGAATCATCTTTATCAACAAAATGGACAAAATGGGGGCCAGTTTCGAGCGATCCGTGGCTTCTATCCGGGATCGTCTTCGGGTCACCCCTCTGATTCTTCAGCTTCCCATCGGTGAAGAGGAGGCTTTCATCGGCGTCGTGGATCTTGTGGAGATGAACGCCATCGTCTGGGAGAAAGATCACCTGGGCGCCTCCTTTGAGATTCGCCCCATCCCCCAGGAGATGCAGGAAACCGCAGAAGCGGCACGCGAAGAGCTTGTGGAAACCGTTGCCGAACTTGACGAAGAACTGCTGGAACACTATATTGAAGGGGAAGAAATCACCCCGGAAATCCTTCGTGCGGCGATCCGTCGGGTAACCCTCAACCTGGATGGATTCCCCGTCCTTGTGGGTTCCGCCTTCAAAAACAAGGGCATCCAGCCGCTTCTGGACGCGGTGGTGGAATATCTCCCCTCTCCGCTGGACATCCCACCCATTCAGGGGGTGCATCAGATCACCGGGGAGACCGTGGAACTGCCCACCTCAGAGGACGCCCCGCTTGCGGCCCTCGCGTTCAAGATCGTGACCGATCCCTATGTGGGGAAGCTGACGTTCGTGCGTGTCTATTCAGGAGTCATCACCCCGGGAACACCTATTCTTAATGTCAACCAGGGCAAGGTGGAGCGGGTCGGACGTCTTCTCCGGATGCACGCCGACAAACGGGAAGAAATTGAGCGCATCGCCGCCGGAGACATCGGTGTGCTTGTGGGGTATAAACAGGTGCGCACTGGAGATACCCTTGCAGACAGCGATCTCCCTGTTCTCCTGGAATCCATTGATGCACCCGAACCTGTGGTGTCCGCTGCCGTTTTTCCGAAAAGCCAGAAGGACCAGGATCGTCTCTTTGACTCCCTGGCCAAACTCGCCGAGGAAGATCCCTCCTTCCGGGTGGTGTATGAC
>JALUJC010000107.1:0-2483 GCA_027053375.1 Caldifarciminota bacterium | reverse complement strand
GGCTGGCGGTGTTCGCCGGGGACGCGCGTCGCGATGACCTCGATGCACGTGCCGGAACCGGTCGTCTCCCTCGGCATCGCCCCGGCGAACACCGCCAGCCAGGCGAAGATCTCGAAGGCCCTCGCGCGGTTCTCGAAGGAAGACCCGACGTTCCGGGTGCGCCAGGACGAGGAGTCGGGCCAGACGGTGATCTCCGGGATGGGAGAACTGCACCTGGAAATCATCCAGTCCCGGCTTGCACGCGAATTCCGCACACACATTGATCTGGGAGAGCCGGAAGTTGCTTATCGTGAAACCATTCGCCAGCCTGTGGTGGCGGAAGGGAAGTTCATCAAACAGACCGGTGGACGAGGGCAGTACGGGCACGTCTGGATGCGGTTTGAACCTCTCCCACGTGGAAGCGGTGTGGAGTTTGTGGAAGAACTCAAGGGAATGAACATTCCCCGGGAGTTTGTACCCTCCGTGGAAAAGGGGTTCCGCAGCGCGCTGGAGAAGGGGGTCCTGGCCCGCTATCCGGTGACGGACATCCGTGCGGTACTCTTTGACGGTTCTTCCCACGAGGTGGACTCCTCCGATCAGGCTTTTCAGGTTGCCGCCCGGATCGCCACACGGAAAGCTCTGGAAGAAGGGGGATCGGTGCTGCTTGAACCCATCATGCGCGTGGAAGTGATCACCCCCGAGGAGTATATGGGTGATGTGATTGGAGACCTCAACCGACGACGCGGGATTATTCAGGGAATTGAGGATCACCATGGTGCACGGAAGGTTTCTGCGCTGGTTCCTCTTTCCGAGGTACTCCGTTATGCCTCCGAACTCCGCTCCCTTACCCAGGGACGGGCCTATTTCCACATGGAATTTGATCACTACGGTGAGGTTCCTCGCGAGATCGCCGAGCGCGTGATCGCTCGAAGGAAAAAGGCAGAACTGGCCGTCAAGTGACCCTCCACCGGATCCCGGATTCCTCCCAGACGCCTGTGGGCGATGAGGTCCGGGATCCGGTGTTTCTTTTGTACCGTTACCCGGTGCAGGAAGATCAGGAGGTGGTGGGGTTGCTGGCTTCCGCCTTTGCCTTTGGTCGGGTGGAAGCCTTTCTCCCGGTGGTGGAGCGTTTGCTGCAACGTCTTGGCCCTCACCCCGCAGCCCGCTTTCGTTCCGGTGTGCCCCCGGTGCCGAGAGCTTTTCGCTACCGGTATGTCCGTCCCTCCCACCTCCGTCTACTGTACCGTGGATTGCACCGCCTTCTTTTCCATCACGGATCCCTCGGGCGTTTTGTTCGTGAGGCGTGGGATCAAACGGGGGATCTTCGCCGCGTGATGGAACGTCTGTACGACGAACTCCTTTCGGGGTGTGCCGCCCATCCCCTGCTGGCCAATCCCCGCGGATCCAGCGCCCTCAAACGCTGGGCACTTTATTTCAGATGGATGGTGCGAAAGACACCCCCGGACCTGGGATGCTGGAGCTGGATTCCTCCCAGGGTGTTGTTTGTTCCCCTGGATACCCATATCTTTCAGGCTGCCCGCAGGCTGGGATGGACCCGGCGATCTCGACCGGACTGGCGGGCGGTGGAAGAGATCACAAAAGCCATGCGAGAACTCGTTCCGGAGGATCCACTGGTACTGGATTTTCCACTGTACCTGAGAGAGAAATATGGCAAGACATCGTTTTCAACCGGGTGAGCCCCTGCTTCTGTGGATGGAAACCCCGAGGAAAACGCACGAATACCTCCGGGTCTATCGCCCGGGAGAACGCTTTGGGACCCATAAGGGAGAACTCACCTTCCCGGAGGAACTGTACGAGGGTGCCGTCCTCTGGACCCACAGCGGTACACCGGTCTGGGTCCTTCGTCCCTCCCTCGCCGACCTGATGATGCATGTGCGTCGGCGAACCACCATCCTGTACCCGAAAGACCTTGGATGGATTTTCTTCCATACAGGTCTTCGTCCCGGTGCACGGGTCCTGGAAGTAGGCACAGGAAGCGGAGCGGGAACCATTGCCCTGGCTTACTGGCTGGGACCCAGGGCGAAGATCTACTCTTTTGAGCGCCGGCCGGAGTTTCATAAAAACGCCGCACAAAACCTCCACACCATGGGGTTCGCCGATCGTGTAGAACTTGCGGTCATGGACCTTTCCAGGGAACTTCCCCAGCTCACCGACCTGGATGTGCTGTTCGTGGATGTCCCCGAACCATGGGTGCTGGTGGCGCGTCTAACCCCCTTCCTCCATCCCGGAGGAAGCTGGGTTTCTCTTTCTCCCACGGTTGAACAGACCCTTCAAACCAAACGGGCCCTTCAGGACGCGGGATACCGTCGGATTCGTACGGTGGAAATCATTGAACGGGAATGGCTTATTCGTGAAGGGAAAAGCCGACCGGTCCAGCACATGATCGGGTTCACCGGTTTTCTTACCGTCGCCTGGTATGCTGAAAATCCTGATCCTGAAAGAACTCCGTGAAACCCTGCGCGAAACGCGCTCACTGGTAGCCC
>JALUJC010000106.1 GCA_027053375.1 Caldifarciminota bacterium | reverse complement strand
CCACCCTCCGGCCCTCGCTGATTGCCGCCCATCAGGCCTTCACACAGCCCCCCTTTTCCTGGGGAGCCCCACCCGTATGGGAAGCCCTCACTGCACTTCCAGGGTTTCCTCACGTGGGCGACCCCTTCCTGCGCACCCGGCTGATGGACCTGGCGCTGGGCTCCTGCCGTTTTGATCTTGCCCGCAGCCTTGTCCAGGAAAATCCAGGGGAGTGGCCCGGTCAGCTTCCGCTGTTCCTCTCCTACTGGGGACAGGACGCCACGCTTCCTCCCCGGGATCCCCGGCTGATCCCTGACCGGCGTGCCCTGTCCATCCCCGTGATGGAGTGGCTTTATCGCCTGAGTTTCTCCCGCCCGGAGGATGCCTACCGCTGGATCCAGCGTCTGGATCGCCTTCAGGCGCTGTCCGGCCCGGATGCACTGCTCCCCATGATGGCCTGGTTGCATCTCCGCCTTCATCCGGAGGAACGCACCCTGCTCCTTCAGGACACCCTGCCGCCACCCCTCCAGTGGGTTCAGGGATACGCCTTTCTGCTGAAGGGGGATACGGCCCGCGCAAAAACCCTTCTGCATCGTTCCATTCAGGCCATGCTCCCTGGGAATCCCTTTCTTCCCTTTGCACTGCGCCTGTACCGGGATCTGGGAGGTGATCCACGGCCCTTCCTGAGCACCCTGGCCGGCACCTGCCCTCCCCGCCTGTTCGTGTTCCTGCAGGACACCACCCTGCCCTGTCCGTGCCACCCGCTCTTTCACGAAAAGGAGGCACAGAATGACACGACCGCTTCCTGAATTGAGCCGAAGGTCCATCGGTCCCAACGTGGAGGTCTGGGGTTCGCCCGAAGCATGGGTGTACTGGGTCCAGGGAACCGACGCTTCCCTCCTGATTGATGCAGGATACACGGTCCACGGTCCTCTGTGGGTTCAGTGGATTCAGACCTCCCAGGGCCCCCCGTTCACCTTTCATCTGCTTACCCACTCTCACTACGATCATCTGGGAGGCACACCCGCTTTGCTGGAGGCCTTCCAGGATCTTCAGATTGGTGCGCACCCCCGCGTGGCACGTGTGCTGGCTTCACAGCGCGCCGTCGCGCTGATCCAGAAACTTTCCCGCGAAGCAGCCGAGACCTATGGCCTGCCCGCCCCGCCTTTCCAGCCTTTCCCGCTTCATCTGCACCTGAAAGAAGGGGAACAGCTGGACCTCGGAGGTGTAACCGTTGAGGTCCTGGAAACGCCGGGGCACACCCGGGATTCGCTTTCCTTCTGGATTCTTCCGGACCACATTCTGGTCGTGGGGGAAGCCGCCGGTGTCCCCAACCGGGAAGGTCGGGTTCGCCCGCAATTTCTCGCTGATTACAAGATGTATCGCAACAGTCTGGAGCGGCTCCGTGCTTTCCCGGCACGTGTGCTGGGACTCCCCCACCGCACCTTAATCGAAGGGGAAACAAGTGTCAGGCGCTACCTGCAGTCCTCCGTGCTGGCAACGGAAGAACTCCGGGCCGTGATGGAAGAAGCGCTGGAGACCACACCCGATGAGGCACAAGCACTGGAAAGGGTGCTGGAAAGGATGCCCTGGCTCACCCGTACCCAGCAACCCCGGGAGGCGTTTATGCTCAATCTCCGTGCCATGATTCGCGCCGTACAGCGGCTCCGTACTGCATGAAACTCCCCCTCTGGATTCGCGTCCTCCGCCCGGGGAAACTTCCCTTTTACTGGAGCCTGTATGGCCTGGGGGTCCTCTCCGCACGCTGGCTGGGTGCTGCCGAAAACAAAGCTGCCGTGCTGGGGGTTCTTCTCTCGGCCACCCTCCTTTATGAAGCCCAGGTCTTCCTGAATGATTACGTGGACCGGGAAGTGGACCAGAACCTGGACAAACCCACCTGGATCCGCGCAGGCGTTCCACCCCCCATGCTGCTCCCCATGGCCCTGGGGGGAACCCTCCTGGCTTGTTTTCTCGCCTGGTTCTGGGCCGGATGGGCGGGCGTGGAAGCGCTTGCTGCCCTCCTGCTTCTGGGTGCCGCCTACCACCTTCCGGTGTACCCCCTGAAGCGGGTATGGCCCTTTTCCATCGCCCTGATTGCGTGCCTGGGTCTGGGCGCCTTTGCTCTTGGCATCATCGCCGCCACCGGCTCTCCGGAGATGCTCCAGCAGATTCCACCTCGCTGGTGGATCATGCTCTTTCTGTCCTTTTTCCTTGTGCTGGGGAACAAAGACCGCCCGGATGCTTCTTCGGAAACCCGGTACCGTCAGGCTTCCCTCTTTACGCTGTTTCCGGGTAGCACCGGTCTCCGATTCAACGCATTCCTGACCTTTCTCGGATTCCTGATGCCCCCCCTCTGGCTCTGGCCTGTCCCCTGGATCTATCTTATCTGGGCACTGATTCTGGGCACAGCCGCGGTGATGCTGTCCCTCCATGAGCCCTACCGGGAAGATCTGTTCTGGATGGTGTATTTCCTCTATGCGGTGCCCACACTATGGATTTTTCGGGCATTTCTGCTCAGGGGTTGACAGATGCCGGTGCCCAACGTATATATAACATAGAGAGAACGAACGGGGGAATTGAGATGAGAACATACCTCCGGAAGCGTGGAGAACGGGGCGCAGCCGTGATTGAATATGCTGTGGCTCTGGGAATTCTGCTGACCTGGGCCATGTACACCTGGAAACTCCTGCTCTGGGTCTACGTCTGGAACCTTTATATGGTCCGCACTTCCGTACAGAGCTGGCAGCCATGAAAGCACGCGTTCGAACCTTCCTCAGGGATGAAAGCGGGGTCACCGCCGTGGAGTATGCCGTGATCATCGGAACGGTGGTCCTCGCATCTTTTCTGGTCTTGAAATACCTGGGCTACCGTATGCAGGAAGCCCTGGTGGCTTACCTGGTGTACGAATATGCCTGGTAGGGAGGCGTGGGATGCGGAACAGGGGATCATCTGAAAAGCAACCGGGAAAGGAGCGGCGCCAGGAAGGCCAGATCATCGTGGAGGGGGCCATCGTCCTGCCCCTTTTCCTGTTTCTGGTCTTCGGCACCCTGGAAGTGGGGAAGATGTGGTTTCGCCAGGTCCAGGTGGACTACGCCACCTTCATGGCCACGCGGGTGGCAGTGGTGAACAGTGGGGGATATATTCAGCAGGCTCTGCAGCATATTTCCGCCAATCTGGATTCTCAGCTGGTGAATGTTTATCCGATTTATGACCCGGAAGATGATTATCTCTGGCTCACGCTTAACTACCGGGGCCGCGGGACCTGGCCCACGGTACGGATCCTCCCCGATCACGACTTTCCGTTAATCGGTGTTGCAGGGCTCCCAATGGGTTCTGATCGGAACCGGCACATTCCTTACAAATACGCCGGACAGGACTCCTTCCCCAAACTCAACGGGGGCAAGGTACCCGCCACACAATATGAGTTTTCTCAGAAGGTTGCCCAGTATGCCCTGTGGGAATCCCAGGGCCGGGGCACAGGCAACCTGGGGAACGGTCAGATCCGTCGCTGGCGCCCGCCAGACAACCGGTTGATGCCCATGGCTGGCGGAGGGTGGGCCTCCTATGCATGGCGTGTCAATTCCGCCCTGGCCACCAGCTGGCCCAATGAAACCTACAACTCCGGGTTTTTCCAGCGCTGGACGCAGCTGGCGGTCAGAAGTCCCTTTATCCTTGCCTTTTTCTGGTATCGTCCCGAACTGGTCAGTGCGCTCTTTTCCCAGGTCTATATGACCAACGTGATCACCGAACCCATGCTGCTGGGCGCGCTCATGGGCTGGGGAAGTGTCAACCCCTACGCCGCTTACCCCCTGGCACGGGGCTCCATGGGGGCGGTTTACGGGAAAAACACCCCGGCTTATGGAAATTTCTTCTGGACCTACTACTGGTTCGGGAAACCCCCCGTGGCAGTCCCCACATCCTGGGGTTCCCCCATGCCCTGGCAGTATCAGACCTACGCCTGGGGGAACAACGGCGGAAGCAGCATGTTTATTGCCAGTGGCGTTGGAGGAACCCGGTGTAAAGTCCAGTGTGGGAAAGACTGCTGTGTGTGGGACAACGACCTTCCCGGCGTGATTACCGGGATGGGGTGGGTCCGCACCCGTGCACCGGGGAATGAATGGCAGTTCTACTGGGCCACCTGGGCCAATGGTCAGGTGGTGGAACTGCTGAACAACGCCGCGGACCATCCTTACACCTACAATATCGGGAGCGGATGGAGTGATCTGATGTACTTCTATGACCAGGGGTGGGGTGGGCAGAACCCCTGGGCGCCCGGCCAGGGAGAATGGGATGTGGGA
>JALUJC010000105.1 GCA_027053375.1 Caldifarciminota bacterium | reverse complement strand
CCGGCAGCAACGTAGCATCCCCAGGTTGGACCACCAGATACCGTGTCCAGCACCGACCAGTGTCCTCTTTCAAACGCTCGAAAGACACAGCGTAGATTGCGATAATCGTATTCACCTGTCGTGATGCCCCATATAACGTATACATCACCTGTGGGACTGACGTCCAGATCAGGGGAAGCGGAAACCCATTTATCACAGCTGATGTTGTGGGGGTCGCCGCAGGGTGGGCCGGTGACGGGTGTGGTGGGTGTGTGATCACACGTCCCGGCAAGGAAGAGAAGGGAAGCAAGAAGCAGAAGTCCCCTGCTTTTCACAGGGACCCCCGTCCGGTGAACACGAGATGAAGAAGATGATCCCGCAATCTTCCTCCTCCTGCTTCTGTGGTAGATATACCCCGGATCTGCGGTGCTGTCAACCCCGGTGGCCTCAGGGACGCAGGCTGTGGGGATTTCTGTTTTTGAAAGATCGGGAAAACCGGTGTACAATACGAGAAAAAATCGCAAGCGTACCCCGATAGGAGGAATAACGATGCGAGCGATTGCACTGGTCAAGAAGGTGCCGGATACGGGAATTCCGCTGAAGGTTCTTCCAGACGGGTCGGACATTGATCGATCCAGTCTGCAGTATGTGATGAGCCCCTACGATGAGTATGCACTGGAGGCGGCGCTCCGCCTGAAGGATGCCGGAAAACTGACAGAACTGATCGCCCTCACGGTGGGTGACGAAGGGTCAGAAGATGTCCTTCGTACGGCGCTGGCCAAAGGTGCGGACCGCGCCGTGCGCATTCAGGTGGAAAACCCGGATGCCCTGGATGGTCTGCGCACGGCGGAACGGATTGCGGCGTGGTTGAAGGATCAGGATGTCCAGGTGGTGTTTGCCGGGAAGGAAGCTGTGGATGATGCGGCCGCCCAGGTCCATTTCTATCTGGCGGAGTTCCTGGGCTGGCCCGCAGTGAGCTACGCTGTGGACTGTGAACTGGATGGAGACACCCTGCACCTGGAACGGGAGACGGATCGGGGCGAGGAGACGGTTGCCCTTCCTCTCCCAGCCATTGTGGCCTTTGACCGTGCACGCTTTGAACCACGACTTCCCTCTCTTCGGGGGATCATGCAGGCTAAGCGCAAACCCATTGATCGTGTGGAGCCCCAGGGAGAAACCCGGGGGGCGGTTGTTCGGGTGAAGGTTGCCCTGCCTCCGGCAAGAGAAGCCGGGACGGTGACCACGTCGGAGTTCCCGCAGAATGTGGAAGAACTGATTGCGTTCCTGAAAGAAAAGAAACTGATCTGAGGAGGAACATCATGGCAATGGTCGTGGCCTTTGTGGAGAGTCTTCAGGGAGAACTGAAAGGGGTTGCCCGGGAAACGGTGGGTGTGGCCCGCAAGGTGGCGGATGCCCTGAATGCCGAGGTGGTCGCTTTTGGAGGGGGGCGCAAACCCTCGGATCTGGAAACCCTGGGTTCGGCGGGTGCCGCGAAGGTAATCTGGGTGGAGGATGAACGTCTAGATCATTTTCTGGGGGCTCCCTTTGCGGAAGCGCTGCAGCAGCTTTTTGGTGAAGATGCAGTAGCTTTTGTCTTCCCTGCCACCCGGCTGGGGAAAGAGTTGGCGCCACGACTGGCCGCCCGTCTCCGGGTTCCCATGCTGACCGATGTGATTTCCCTTTCCTTTGAGGACCAGGCGGTGGTGGTGGAAAAGCCCCTGTATGCAGGTAAGGTGATCGGGACCTTTAAACTGGAGAGCCGTCCCCTGGTTCTTTCCCACCGCCCCAAGGCCTTTATGGTGGAAGCCACCGATGGGACCACGGCGCCGGTGGAAGTGGCCCAGGTGAACTTTTCAGATGGCGCCTTCGCCGCGAAGGTGGTGGAGGTTCGCGCAAAGGATGACAGGGAAGTGGATGTCCAGGATGCCGACATCGTGGTGTCGGGTGGACGAGGAATGGGCGGGCCGGAAAACTTCAAACTTCTCTATGAGCTGGCGGAGGTTCTGACCCAGCGAACCGGAAAGAAAGTGGCGGTGGGTGCCTCCCGTGCTGCCGTGGACGCAGGGTGGATGCCCCATTCGCACCAGGTGGGGCAGACCGGGAAAGTGGTGAGCCCGGAACTGTACATGGCCATCGGGATCAGCGGTGCTCTTCAGCACCTGGCTGGTATGCGTACCTCCCGGGTGATTGTGGCCATCAACAAGGATCCGGAAGCCCCCATCTTCAAACTTTCGGACTTCGGGGTGGTGGACGATCTGTTTAAAGTGGTACCGGAACTCACCAAACGTCTCCGGGAGGAGGCATGATTCCATCCCTTGCCCACGAGCTGGAACGCGAAGAGGACCGTCTCCTTCGGGAGACGGTCCGTCAATTTGCGGAGGAAAAACTCCGGCCCTACGCGGAAGAAATTGACCGGGAGGATCGATTCCCTCGGGAGATCTTCCGCGAAATGGCGGAGCTTGGGCTCACCGGGCTGATGATTCCCGAGGCATATGGCGGTGCGGGGGAAGACCTCCTTCAGACCGTGATTGCCTTTGAAGAGCTGGCGCGGGTGAGCCCTGCCGTGACCCTCTCTCTGCTGGCCCACACGGTGCTGGCGGGTGCCCCCATTGCTCGCTGGGGTACGGAAGAACAGAAGACGCGCATTTTGCCTCGCCTTGCCCGGGGAGAGTGGATCGGGGGTACCGCGTACACCGAGCCCAATGCCGGGTCGGATGCGGCGGCCATACAGATGCGTGCCGAGCGTGAAGGGGACACATGGGTTCTGAACGGCAGCAAAATGTTTATCACCAATGGTTCCATCGCCCGTGTGCTGGTGGTGTATGCGCGCACCGATCCCGAGGCCGGGCACCGGGGGATTTCCGCATTCCTGGTGGAGCTGCCCCGGGAAGGGTTTTCTGCCTCCAGAGACTTTGAAAAGATGGGCATGCGGGGATCGCCCACCTCTGCCCTCTATTTTGACGACGTTCGGGTTCCCGCCGATGCGCTCCTGGGGGAGCTGAACCGTGGGTTTTATATGGTCATGGCAGAGTTTAACGTGGAGCGCATTGCGATCTCTGCCATTTCCGTGGGGATCCTTCGTGAAACCCTGGAGTGGATGCTGGAACACGCCTCTGTGAGAAAACAGTTTGGCAAACCCATCGGAGCCTTTCAGTTGATCCAGGAAAAAATCGCACAGACCTATGCGGATCTTGAGCTGGCACGCACCTATCTCTACCTGGCTGCGCGCACCTATACCCCGGATCGCGATCTGCGCCTGGCGTCTGCCACGATCAAGCTGTTTGCTCCCCAGGTGGCCACCCTTCGTGCACTGGATGGGATTCAGGTGCTGGGGGGGTATGGGTATACCCGGGAATATCCGCTGGAGCGGCTTGCCCGGGATGCCAAGCTCAACGAGATCGGTTCCGGGACCACGGAGATGATGAAACGGGTGATTGCCCGGCATCTGCTGCGGTCCTGGGGTTTGACCGAACTGGATGGATAAACCCATCAACCGGGAGGTTGGAGATGAGAGCATGGTGGATGATGTTGCTGGCCGCGGTGGCCATGATGGTCCCTGCGGGGGCCCTGCATGCCGGGGAGAATGAGCCCTACTGGGTTCCCTATCAATTCAAAGGAACGGAACACTTCAAATACGATCTCCGCTACAAAGAGAACGGCGAGGAGTCCAGGGGTTATTATGAGATCGAGCTCAAGAAGGCGGGGGACCGGTATGAGGTGGAGATTGAGGGGAAGTTCAAGGACAATGAAGGAACCCTCAAAACCAAGGTGGACAAGCCCGATGACATCGCGGGCGTCCTGTTTGGTCAGATGTTCTTCAATCCCTGGGTGGCGCCGCTTACCCTTACCCTTTTTGCCCAGTCCATGGTGCACGTGTTCACCATGGGAGGGCTGAACTGGGAAGAAGGTTCCAGGATGACCCGGAAGGAAGACGGGAAGACCATGGTGATGGAAGTCAAATCGTGCGAGGTCCTCGGGAAGAAGGGGCGCAAGCTGGTGATGAGCGAGGATGGGACGGTTACCTATGAAAGTTGTGTATCTCCGGGGGTTGCGCTCCCCCTCTCCATTTTCACCCGGAGCGACGACGGAGAGGTGTACGAACTGAAGCTTGTGGAATACAAAGAATAATCGTATCCACGGCTTGATGGTTCCCGGAGGACACTCCAGAATAGACGAAAAGAGGGCCCGTAGCTCAATGGCAGAGCGGCGGACTCATAATCCGCGGGTTGCAGGTTCGAGTCCTGCCGGGCCCAGGAAGACGTGAGGAACGCGACATGTATATGGAAGGCAAACTGAAGGGGCTGGCGCTGG
>JALUJC010000104.1 GCA_027053375.1 Caldifarciminota bacterium | reverse complement strand
ACCTCTCGCTGGACGCGGTCCCGCAGGGCATTGACCTTGCGGGAATCAGAACGTACCTCACAGATCTTGAACCGGTCGCCCAGATCCATGACCTCCATGTCTGGCCCCTCAGCACCACCGAGTCGGCCCTGACCGTTCACCTGGTGGTGGACACCTCACCAGAACCGGATACCAACACGTTCTTACGCAAAATTCAGGACGAGCTGCTTCATCGTTTCGGGATCCACCACGCCACCATCCAGATCGAATACGCGGATCGGGAAAACGGCTGTAGACTGGATCCCACCTGCATGTAACCTCCTGCCCGTAACGCAAGGTTCTCGCCTCACCTTGCAATCCCAATTGGCTGGTTATATAATTCTTTAAGATGAAACCCAATCTCTCTTTTCTGGAACCTCCCCACCCCCCGTCCCACGTCCGATGGGGCGTGGGGGTGTTCAGCGTGCTGGGAATCGCCGCGCTGGCCTATGTGGATTTCCGCTTTCATCGCTGTCTTTCCCTTCCCATTTTCTATGCCGTGTTTCTTTTCCTTTCCACCTGGTATATCGGTGCGATGGCCGGTGCCATTTCCGCCGTGGCCTCCGCTTTTTTCTGGACCCTTGTGGACTGGCATCTTCACGTACCCATTGAGGCAACATCCACCCATATGGTATGGAATCTGACGCTGCGAACCGCTTTCTTCCTGGGAATTGTGTATGTGCTGGCGCGCTGGAAAGAGACCCTCATGCAGCTGAAACAACAGGCCTTGCGGGATCCGCTCACAGGCCTGCTCAATCTTCGGGGGTTTTTTCTGCTGGCCGAACATCTGCTGGTGCGTGCCCGCCGAACCCATGAACCCCTCACCCTGGTTTTCCTGGATGTGGACAACCTGAAAGCCATCAACGATCGTCGAGGACATCTTGAGGGCGACCGGTTGCTCCGCGCCCTGGGAGAACTGCTTGGGAAAACCTTCCGACGCACGGACATTCTTGCCCGGATTGGTGGAGATGAGTTTCTGCTGCTTTTTGAGAATGCAGACGGGAATACCGCCCGGAAAATGGTGGAAAAGCTTCAGCGAAAAATCCGGGAACTTCAGGAACGCCTGGATCTTCCCGTCACCTGCAGCCTGGGGGTGGCCACGTTCTATTCCCCGCCTCCTTCGGTGGAAACGATGATCCGGGAGGCAGACCGGCTGATGTACGGGGTGAAACACAAAGGAAAAGACAAGGTCTGTTACGCCTCGTATTGATAAAAAAACCCCGGGGGAAATCCCCCGGGGCAAACCAGGAGGTGGGGAACGCTCTTCTCACTCGTGGGCGTGCTGACCCACGGCGTGCAACAGTTCGTGGATGAAATGCTCTTCAGGGACGAGTCCCTCAAACTCCACGGTTTCGTTGATCACGGTTTTGGGCACCCCATACACGTTGTATTTGGTCCCGAGTTCCGGAAACTCGCTGACTTCCACCATATCCGCGCGGATGTTCTCGTTCTCCATGGCCGCTTGATGGGCCATGTGCACCATGGCCGGACAGTAGGGGCAGGTGGGTGTCACAAACACCTGTACGTGAACAGGGGTGTCCACTTCTTTGAGATGTTCAATCGCGTGCGAGGACAGCCCCGACGTCCGACGCGACACCATGATCAGGTCCTCGATCAGCGTACCAAATTCATACCCGGAAGGAATTCCGTAATAACGAATCCCGTAATCCACCGTACTTCCGTCCTCATCCAGCGCGAGAATGGCCATCCCCGGCGCCTTGTCAATCCCGAGGTTCCGGGCCTCCTCCTCATCGTTGATGAGGCTTTTCACTTCCAGTTCAATCCTGCCGTCCGAAAGGGCAGCCACTTCCCGCAACAGGGTTTCCGTCTCCACACAGAACTGACAGTTCAATTTCTGTGTAAAGAGGATGATCTTCACCTTCTTGTCCAGGTCCGCCTGGAAACGTTCCCGGACCTGAGCTTTCACATCATGAGGCAACAGCTCCATTGTACCTCTCCTCCTTCCTTACCCGTTTGGTGAGGGTTCCTCCGCACTTCCCTCCACTTCTTCCAGCAAAACACGTGCTTCCCGTAAAAAGGTTTTGAGTTCAGTGCAGCAGCTCTTCAGGAGCGCCACGCCTTCTTCTCTCAGCCGGTACACCCGGCGTGGGCGCCCCGTTTCCCGGACCACCCACTCGCTTTCCAGATACCCTTCCCGCTCCATCTCCCGGAGTTTCCGGTAGATCTGCGCCGGATTGTGACGCAGCAACTTCCGCCGACGCAACTCCTCCACCAGTTCATATCCATGCAGCGGTGTTTTGAGCAGCATCAGCATCATACAAACATCTTCCACCGGAAATGCTTTCCGTTTTGGCATACGACAAATATAGGGCATTGAGTGCAAATTGTCAATATGTGCAATACGCTTTCAGGGGAGGAGGTGAAACCGCGTGGCCACCCCGAGCCAGACGGGCAGCGTGATCAGCGCCAGCATGTGGGTAAACAGAAGCGTTCGTGCAATAAACGCAGAATTCCCCCCGTACCGTTCCGCAATCACAGCGGTGTTGACCGCGCTGGGCATCATGCTCTCCATCCACAGCAATGTACGGGCAAGCGGGGGGAGAGGAATCCAGGACAATACGGCAAGCACCAGCGCGGGCATCAGCACCAGCCGGGTCAACACCACCACCAGCGTATCCCGGCGCTCCCCCCGGCGGGGCTCCACGGAGAAACTGCCCAGGATACCGCCCACCAGGAACATGCCCAGGGGAATGGTGGCATCCCCCAGCGTCCTGAGGGTGTGGATCACCACAGGGGGGATCCAGTGCCGGGTACCGGTGAACACAAACAGGAGGGAGAGTAAAACCGCTGCCAGAGGTGGCGTAAGCAACGGAGGTCTCGCGGAGCGTCCCGCGATCCAGCGCACACCCAGGCTCCAGAGCAACGGATTAAAGCCAAGAATAAACAGAAAAATGGCCACATGATACTGTGCAGCAAGTTCGGGAGGAAACAGGGCGAGGCTCAGGGTCAGAGGAAGATAGCCCGCATTCTGAAAAGCGCTCAGTGTGACCACCTCCCGACGATGGGCTCCCGTTCCCAGGATCCTGGAAAGCGCCAGACCGATCCCCGTGCCCATCCCCACGAGCACCGCCGCCATGAGGGGATACTGCCACCAGGACCCCTGAAATGCTGGAGAAAAAGCCGTGAGAATTCTGTGAAAAATCAGGGAAGGAAGGGTCAGATCCACCACCACACGTGAGAGTGCCGGCAACGAGGATCCAGGAACCCATCCCTTCCGAACCCAGACAAATCCGGCAAAAGCCAGAAGGGCAATCTCCAGCACCGCCTGAAAGGAGGTCCAGAATCCTCCACTCATGCCGCTTCCCCGCAGGTCCGGGTTCGTCCTTTTATCACGTGAGCATTCCTGAGGACCGTTCTGCCACGGGTGATGGTCCGTATCGAATGCTGCACAATGGGGAGCGTATGAACCTTCGTGACTGGCAGCGAATCATTGAAGAAACATACGGTGCGCGGGATCGAGAACGCGGACTTTTTGAAACCTTTGCCTGGCTGGTGGAGGAAATGGGTGAGGTTTCCCGTGCCCTTCGCCGGGGAGGGCCCGAAGAGCTCCAGATGGAATTTTCGGACGCGCTTGCCTGGCTGATCTCCGTGGCCAACCTGGCGGGTGTGGACCTGGAAAGGGCCATGGACCGCTATCGTGAAGGGTGTCCCAAATGCGGTCATCGTCCCTGCCGCTGTCCCCAGGTTGCCCGCAGCAAAATGCAGGATCGCGAAGCGCGTCCCCTCAGGGAACCGTAAGGACAATCCCCCCTTCCTCCCCGACTGCGACGGTGTGCTCATAGTGCGCCGCAAGGGAACGATCCACGGTGATGGCCGTCCAGCCATCCGATGCGAAAAACACGTGTTCCGTTGAGATGCTGACCATGGGCTCAATGGCCAGAACCATCCCCTGCCGAAGCTTCACACCCCGACCGGGTTTCCCCATGTTGGGAACATCCGGCTTCTCGTGAAGCTCCACCCCCACCCCATGTCCCTGAAGTTCATAGATGGGATAAAAACCTGCCGACCGGATCACCTCCTCCACTGCATGGGAGATGTCGCCCACACGGTTGCCCACTTTTGCTGCCTGAATCCCTGCCTGCAGCGCACGGCGGGTGGCCTCCATCAACTTCTGGGCAACCGGGGAAACCTCTCCAACGGGGAACGTCCAGGCTGCATCGGCAATGTATCCGTCTTTCTTCACGCCGATGTCCACCTTCACAAGATCCCCCTCCTGAATGATCCGATCCGGACGAGGAATGCCGTGAACCACCTCTTCGTTGATGGAGATACAGGTGGCGGCAGGGT
>JALUJC010000103.1 GCA_027053375.1 Caldifarciminota bacterium | reverse complement strand
CGAGATGGCGAAGGACGGCATCCGGGCGGGCGACCGCGTGCCGGGGCGGGTGCTGTGGGCGCGCTATTCGCGCTACATGCAGCGGCTGGCGACGGCGGCGCCCGAGCTCGTGAAGGAGCTGGAGGACCGATTCGGTGTGAGTGCACAGATGCCTGTGGCTGCCGTGGCGGCAGCACCGGGTGCCGCCGCGGGTGCTGCGGCGGGTGCAGCGGAGGAAAAGACCGAGTTTGACGTGATTCTTACCGCTGTGCCGGCCGATAAGAAAATCGCGGCGCTGAAGGAAGTTCGTGCGCTCACCGGCCTCGGTCTCAAAGAGGCGAAGGAGCTCGTGGAGAATCTGCCGAAGCCCGTAAAAGAAGGCGTCTCCAAGGAAGAGGCCGAAGAGATCAAGAAGAAATTTGAGGCCATCGGGGCGACGGTAGAGGTGAAGTGATCGACCGGCCCGCATCCAGAAACGGGCGCACCATGATCCCGTTTTGAAGCAGGGACAGAGAACCGGACAAGCCACCGGGGCGCGCCCCGGTGGTCTGTCTATGCTAAACATACCCATCCAACCCCATGGAGGGGATAGGGGATGAAGTTCATGAATCACCTTGAACCCATCCGGATCGGGGTACCCGCAGAAAAGTACCCCATGCCCAATCTCCTGATTGTTCAAAGGGAGTCCTTTGAACAGTTTCTTCAGGAGAACGTTCCGCCGAACAAGCGTGAAAACCGCGGCCTCGAAGCGCTTTTCCGTGAGATCTTTCCCATCGAGGACATGCATGGGGAATACCGTGTGGAGTATGTCAGGTACCGCGTGGGTCAGCCACGATTCACACCAGAAGAGTGCAAGCGGAAAAACCTGACCTATTCGGTGCCCATCTGGGTCACGCTGCGCGTTCTTCATCTGGACGAGAACCGCCAGGTCCAGGAGATGGTGGAGCAGGAGGTCTATTTTGCCGACCTGCCCTATATGACCGAAGGCGGCACCTTTGTGATTAACGGGGTGGAGCGGGTGATCGTGAGTCAGATTCACCGGAGCCCCGGTGTGTACCTGGAAACAGAAGCGCGGGGTGCCACCAGCTGGCGGGCATTGCTCGTGCCCTACCGCGGTCCCTGGGTGGAAATCTACATCGATGGTTCCAAACAGATGGCCGTGGTGGTATCCAAGCGTAGAAAGATCCCCATCACACGATTTCTGCGCGCGCTGGGGTTCAAGACCCATGAGGAGGTTATTCAAACCCTGCTGCCTCCGGAGGAAAAGAAGGTTTCTGATCTGGAACCCGGGCACTGGATCCTGGCAGAATCCCTTTTTGACGAAGAGACGGGTGTGGAGGTGTACCAGCTCCTGACGGAAGTGGACGAGGATGTCATCCGCTGGCTGAAGGAACACAGGCGGAAGACGGTCAGGGTGCTGGACCTTCAGGATCCCCGAACGGAGGTGGTGGTCAACACTTTCCGCCATGATCGTTTGAAGGATTACGAGAGTGCCCTGGCCAATATTTACCGGACACTCCGGTATACCCCGCCCAAATCCCAGGCCGAGGCTGTGCAGTATATTGAAGAGTTCTTCTTCTCCCGTTCACGCTTTTTCCTGGACAGTGTGGGACGCTTCAAACTCAACCAGCGACTCCGCCATGAGGAACTCGGTCTGGAACAACCACCTGCGGACCATGTGGTGCTGACCCGTCAGGATCTGATCGCCATCTTCCGGCGAGTGCTGGAGCTCTATGTCGGGAAGGAAAGTGAAGATGACGTGGATGATCTGTCCAATCGCCGCATCCGCCGTGCTGGAGAGTTGATCGCCGAGCAGTTTTTGATGGCACTCCAGCGGATGGTGCCCACCATCAAGGAACGGATTCTTCTTGAAAAAGAAAGCGGGGTAACTCCCAAGAAGCTGGTCAATCCCAGGCAGATTACCGGAATCATTCTCTCTTTCTTTACCACGGAACGCCTTTCCCAATTTCTGGATCAGACCAATCCACTGGCCGAGCTGACCCACAAACGGAGGATTTCAGCCCTGGGTCGGGGCGGGCTCACCCGCACCACGGCTGGTTTTGAGGTGCGTGATGTTCACCCTTCTCAGTATGGCCGACTGTGCCCTATTGAAACCCCGGAAGGGCAGAACATCGGTCTGATCGCGTCCCTGACCACCTATGCCTCCGTGGATCCCCTCGGGTTTATTACCACCCCGCTGATCAAGGTCAAGAACGGTCGTCTTCAAAAGGAGAAGGATGGGCGGTGGAAGGTGGTGCGGCTGACACCCTATGGGGAGTCCCGGTACATGATTGCGGCAGCTGATACGCCCTTTGATCCGGAGACCGGGAAAATCACGGCCAAAGAGGTGTGGGTCCGACATGCCGGGGGATACAAACTTGCCAATCCGAAAGATATTGACTACATTGACGTTTCTCCACGTCAGGTGGTCTCGCCGTCGGCTGCCCTGATCCCCTTCCTGGAGCATGATGACGCGAACCGTGCTTTGATGGGATCCAACATGCAGCGGCAGGCTGTTCCACTGCTGAATCCTGAACCGCCGCTGGTCGGGACGGGTCTGGAAGCCAAGGTGGCCAGGGATTCGGGAAGCGTGGTGGTGGCACGTCGCGCGGGTGTGGTTCGGGAAGCGGATGCCCGCCGCATTGTGGTGGAAGCGACCGAAGACACCGGCCATCCCCTCTCTGAGCCCATTGACGTGTATGAACTGATCAACTTCCAGCGTTCCAACCAGAACACGCTGATTCATCAACGTCCCCTGGTCAAACCCGGGGATCGTGTGGCGCGAGGGCAGGTTCTGGCGGATGCGTCGGCGACGCATCGTGGAGAGCTTGCCCATGGCCGGAATCTGCTTGTGGCCTTTTTGCCCTGGTATGGCACAAACTTCGAGGATGCCATCGCCATTTCAGAGCGCGTGCTTCGAGAGGATCTCCTGACCTCCGTCCATGTTCTGGAACTGGAGGTCCAGGTCCGGGAAACCAAGCTTGGTCCCGAGGAGGTTACACGGGATCTGCCGTACGTCTCGGAGGATGCGCTCCGCAATCTGGATGAATACGGAATTGTGCGCATCGGGGCAGAGGTGAAACCGGACGACATCCTGGTGGGGAAGGTGACCCCCAAGGGAGAACGCGAACTCACGCCGGAAGAGCGTCTGATCCTCAGCATCTTCCAGGAAAAGGCCAAGGATGTGCGGGACACCTCGCTGCGGGTGCCCACCGATGTGCACGGGGTGGTGGCGGATGTGGTGGTGCTCTCCCGCAGAAAGGATGACCCTCTTTCTCACCGGCTTGCGGAGGAGAAAAAGCGGCGTGCGGAGCAGGAATTTCGCCACCAGACCGCCGTTCTTCTGGAGACCCTGAGAGAGGCGGCACGCACATACCTGGTGGGGAAAAAGCTGGTCAAGGACTGGACCGACATCTACGGGCGAACGGTCCTCCGGAAGGGAGACAGGATCACCGAGGAGTTCCTGGAAGACCATCCCTTCTTCAAGCCCATGTCCTACCAGGTAGAGTTGCCTTTTCAGGCGGATCTGATTCGGGATCGGAAAGCCGGAGAGGCCTTTGAAGCTCTGCTGGAGCGGACCAAGAGCCATATGGAGCGTCTGTATCACCGCTATGAGGATGAGCTGAACCGTATTGAACGCGGGGACAACCTGCCGGTCGGTGTGCTCCAGCTGATCAAGATCTACATCGCCCAGAAACGGAAAATTCAGGTGGGCGATAAGCTGGCAGGACGTCACGGAAACAAGGGTGTTGTTTCCGTGATCGCACCCGTGGAGGACATGCCCTTCATGGAGGATGGGACCCCGGTGGATGTGGTTCTGAATCCGCTGGGGGTGCCCTCCCGAATGAATGTGGGTCAGATTCTGGAAACCGTCCTGGGTCGTGTGGCGCATGAAACGCGAGAGGCTCTTCGGCGTCTGCTGGATCAGGGGGCACCGATAGAGGGTATCCGTGCGGTGCTGGAACTCGCATATGAAAACGCCCGTCATCCTGAGCAGAAACGCTGGGTGGAACAGCTTTCGGATGAGGAAGTGCTCCATCTTGCCCGACGTCTCGTGGAGGAAGGGGTCCGTTTTGCCTGTCCAGCCTTTGAGAGCCTCACCATTGAGGATATCAAGAAAAAGCTGGAAGGTCTGGGGCTGGATCCCTCCGGAAAGGTTCGGCTACGGGATGGGAAAACAGGTGAGTATTTCGAGGCACCGGCAACGGTGGGGTACATGTACATCATGAAGCTGGTCCATATGGTGGAAGACAAGATCCACGCACGCGCCACCGGGCCGTATTCCCTGATCACCCAGCAGCCCGTGGGCGGTAAAGCGCGTTTCGGTGGACAGCGTTTCGGTGAGATGGAGGTGTGGGCCCTGGAGGGGCATGGGGCATCCTATACGCTCCAGGAAATGCTCACCATCAAATCCGACGACATTCATGGTCGGAATGATCTTTACCGTGCGTTGATTAAAGGGGAAGAACCGCCGGAACCGCGCATTCCCGCCTCCTTCAACGTGCTCGTCCAGGAGTTGCGGGGTCTGGGCCTGGATGTGGAGATTCTGACCAAGAAAAAGACCCAAAAAGGGGGAGATTCCCGTGATGGACATTAAGCCCACCGAGATGGTCGGGATCCGTCTCCGGCTAGCCTCGCCGGAAGCGATTCTTCGCTGGAGTCATGGTGAGGTCACCCGGGCAGAAACCATCAACTACCGTACGCAGAAACCCGAACCCGGGGGACTGTTCTGCGAGCGGATCTTCGGTCCGGTCAAGGATCACGAATGCGGGTGCGGGAAGTACAAGGGGAAACGATTCAAAGGGCTGGTCTGCGACCGTTGCGGGGTGGAGGTGACATCTTCCACGGTGCGTCGCGAACGAATGGGACATATCGAACTGGCGGTCCCCGTGGCACACATCTGGTATTACAAAGTAACCCCATCCCCCATTGCGCTTTTGCTGGATCTGACCCTGAAGGACCTGGAAGCCATTCTTCACTATGATGCCTATATCGTGGTGGATCCGGGTTCTACGCCAGAAGATGCTTTTCAGCAGATGAAAACCACCCTTCAGGCGGTGGCCTCCAGGGTCCAGGGGTTTGGCAAAGCCTTTCATGCTGTGGCCGAGTCTTTCCGTGCGCTGGCACAAAAAATCCCCACGAAGGAGATCCGCAAGGGGACCGTCCTCTCCGAGGCGGAGTACCGGATTCTCCGTGGGGGCCTGGCGCTGGTGACCATGGATGAGGTGCAGAAGCTCCGCAAGCTGCAGGACAAGCATGCCGATGTGGAGGCGGTGGTCAAAGAGCTGACGTCCTCCTACGGTTATGAGGACCTGAACGCCAGGATGGGTGCGGAACCCATCCAGATGTTACTCCGGGAGTTTACGCCGGAACGGCTTGAGGCGCTGCATGCCGAACTCAAGGCGCGTCTGCAGTATGAAACCAGCCCGGTGGCGCACACGCGGATTCTGAAAAAGATCAAGATCGTGGATGCGTTTCTGCAGTCCGGGAACCGACCGGAATGGATGATTCTGACGGTTCTTCCTGTAATCCCCCCCGATCTTCGCCCGCTGGTCCCGCTGGAGGGTAACCGCTATGCCACCAGCGACATCAATGATCTTTATCGCCGGGTGATCACGCGGAACAATCGGCTGAAGTATCTGATGGAAATCCGTGCCCCCGAGTTGATTCTCAACAATGAGAAGCGGTTGCTTCAGGAGGCCGTGGATGCGCTGCTGGACAACTCCCGGCGCCGGCGACCCGTCTCGGGCAAACGGGGACGCAAGCTGAAATCGCTTTCTGACAACCTTCGCGGTAAGAAAGGATTGCTTCGGAGGAACCTGCTGGGCAAAAGGGTGGACTATTCCGGACGTTCGGTGATTGTGGTGGGGCCGCATCTAAAACTTCATCAGGTGGGGTTGCCCAAGGAGATGGCCATTGAGCTGTTCCGTCCGCTGGTTGAAAGGAAACTGGAGGAAACCGGTGCGGCCACCAGCATCCGGGAGGCCCGGAAGATGCTCCAGGAACGGAACGAGAAGATCTGGGCCATCCTGGAGGAAGTCACAAAGAACCATCCTGTGTTGCTGAACCGTGCCCCCACGCTGCACCGTCCATCCATTCAGGCTTTTGAACCGGTTCTGGTTGAAGGGAAAGCCATTCAGATCCATCCGCTGGTCTGCAACGCCTACAACGCGGACTTTGACGGTGACCAGATGGCGGTGTTTGTTCCGATTCTTCCGGAAGCGCAGCTGGAATCCTACATGTTCATTCTCTCCCCCCACAACATTATCTCTCCGGCGCACGGGCGTCCGCTGGCTTCCGCAAGCCAGGACATGGTGATCGGGATCAACTGGATGACCAAGGTCCGCGATCAGGAAGGAGCAGAGCCCAGAACTTTTTATTCGCTGGAAGATCTCTATCTGGCTCATGAACACGGGTATGTGACCTACCACACACCCATCCGGCTCCCCGCACAGCTTCCCTTTTTCCAGGAGCGGAAGCTCCTCTATACTTCCCGGACCCGGGAAGCCCCCATGCCTGCGTCTGGCTGGATCGAAACCACGCCTGGAAGGGTGTTTTTCAACCAGATGTTTCCGAAGGAACTGGGCTATCACAACTACGAATTTCGGAAAAAGGACATCTCCGAGCTGGTTACCCGGATCTTCCGTCGCCTGGGTCTGCGTGCCACGGCAGAGTTTCTGGAGAAGATGAAGGACATCGGATTCCGGAATGCCACCCGCTCGGGCCTCACGTTCGGGATGGATGACATGGTGGTTCCTGCGGAAAAACCGGAGATGATCCAGAAGGCCATCCGGGCGGTGGAAAAAATTGAGAAGAATTTCCGCAATGGAATGATCTCCCGCGCGGAGCGGTACCAGAAGATTCTGGACGTCTGGACCCGTACCACCGATGCTGTGAAACGCGCCATGATGAAGGCGCTTGAAGAATCCATGGGCGGATTCAACCCGATTTTCATGATGGTGCATTCCGGGGCCCGGGGGAATGAAGACCAGGTCCGTCAGGTGGTGGGGATGCGCGGGTTGATGGCACGACCGACCCGATCCAAGAACGAGCTTGGAGATTTTATTGAGACGCCCATCATCTCCAACTTCAAGGAAGGCCTTTCGGTGCTGGAGTATTTCATCTCCACCCACGGTGCACGGAAAGGGCTGTCGGATACGGCACTCAAAACGGCAGACGCCGGCTATCTCACCCGACGCCTGGTGGATGTGGCCCAGGAAGTGGTGGTGACCTGTGACGATTGCGGTACCCTCCGTGGCCGGAAAATCACTTCTCTTCGCGAAGGGGAAACCGTGGTGGAGCCCCTGGATGAACGGATTATGGGGCGCGTGGCGGTGACGGATGTGGTCCATCCGGACACCGGGGAGGTGATCGTTCGGGAGGGTGAAGCCATTACCCCTGAACTGGCCCAGAAGATCGTGGACGCGGGTATTGACGAGGTGGAAGTGCGCTCCGTGCTGTACTGTGAAGCCCGGCACGGCGTCTGTGCCAAGTGCTATGGCTGGAATCTGGCCACAGGACGGATGGTGGAAACCGGTGAAGCGGTGGGTGTGATTGCAGCGCAGTCCATCGGTGAACCAGGGACCCAGCTTACCCTCCGGACCTTTCACACAGGGGGTGCCGCAGAACGGATGACGCAGGAACCCGTGATCCGTGCGCCCTTTGATGGAACGGTGTCCTTTGAGAACGTGCAGGCAATTCAGCGTTCCGAAGGTGGTCGGATCGTGGTCTCCAAACAGGGCAGGCTGGTGATCTCCAGCGGCGATCGCCGCCGGACCTTTGATCTTCCCCACGGCGCATTCCTTATGGTGGAAGACGGGCAGAAGGTGAAGAAAGGGGAGTTGCTTGCAGAATGGGAAGCCTATGCCCTGCCCATGATTGCCACCCAGCCGGGGAAGGTAGTCTTTGAGGGGCTGGTGGAGGGAATCACCCTCAAGGAGTCCGTGGAGGCCGGAAAAATCGAGAAGGTTGTGGAGGTGGATCGCCAGCGTCGTCACCATCCCATGATCAAGATTGTGGATCCGACGACGGGTGAGGTGAAGGAACAGATCCCGCTGGTCCACCAGGCGCGGCTTGTGGTGGAGGAGGGGGCCGAGGTGCGTCCCGGCGAGATTCTGGCACGTCTTCCCAGGGAAATCAGCCAGACCCGGGATATTACCGGTGGGCTGCCCCGGGTGGAGGAACTGTTTGAGGCACGTTCCCCGCGGCGGAAAGCCATTGTGGCAGAGATCACGGGGCGGGTGTCCATCACGCTGGATCAGGAGAAGCATGCCTATCTGGTCCGTATCCAGGGTCCCAAGCGGAAGAAGGACTACCGGATCCCCTTTGGCCGTTATCTCCTGGTGGCCGATGGGGACTACATTGAAGCCGGCACCCCCATCACGGTGGGCCCGGTGGATCCAAACGACCTGCTCAGGATTAAGGGGCGGGAGTTTGTGCAGGAGTTTCTCCTGGATCAGATCCAGCAGGTCTATCGGATGTCCGGGGTGTCCATCAATGACAAACACATTGAGGTCATCGTTCGCCAGATGCTCCGTCGCGTCCGAATTGAGGACCCGGGAGACACCCCCTTCATTCAGGGGGATATTGTGGATCAGGCGGAGGTCCGGGAGAAAAATCAGGAAGTGGTGCGCAAGCGCGGAAAGCCTGCACGTTTTCGCCCGGTTCTCCTGGGGCTCACCCGTGCCTCGCTGACCACCGATAGTTTCATCGCGGCGGCGTCTTTCCAGGAGACCACCAAGGTGCTTTCTCAGGCAGCCATCGCCGGGAAAGTGGATCCCCTGAAAGGACTGAAGGAGAACGTGATTATCGGCAGTCTGATCCCGGCAGGAACAGGGTTTCCGAAATTCCGGACCATGGAGGTGGAAGCCCCCATTGAGGAAGTGGTCAAAGAAGAGCCTGTCCAGGTCACACCGCTGAGCGAAGACGAGAAAGAGGTTGCCTGAACGGGGGGCGGGAACGGTGCGCGCCCTGCCTCCGCCCCCGGGCCTCTCTCCGGAGGAGAGGACACGCTTCCGGAGGGCGCTGGCGCGGAAAATCGTGGAAAAGCGGCTCACCGTTCCCGCCCTGCTGATCCTGGAGAGCATTCAGCCGATCTCCTTTCTTTCGTCACAGGTGCTGATCTTTTTCAGCCCGCTCATTGAGACGTTCTTTTCCAGGGCGGACTGGTATACTTTGCTGACCGAAATCCTGGAGGATCGGCGAGAACTGCGTCGGTTGATCCAGGACATTGAGGAGATGGAAGATGGCCGAGCCCACGACCCAGGAGCCGACCCCCCTGCTTCGACCTGAAGCGGTGGTGGTGGACACCAGTTTCTTCACCAATCCCCAGACGCGGGAGAGCCTGGGCGAGAGTACCCAGGCTGCATTCCGGACCTTTGTGGAACGGGCGCGGGCGCTGCAGGATCGTGTGCAGTTCTTTATGCCACCTTCTGTGTTTGAGGAACTCACCCATTTCCTGGATGTGTCGGCTCTTCCCCGGGACACCGAGCTGATTCTCCGGTTGCGACCCCCCCGTCGTTTTCAAATCGTTGTCCCCGGTTTTCTTCTGTACGAGCTGATTGATGAGATTCGGGAACGCATCAACCGTGGATTGCGTGTAGCGGAAGAGGCGGTGCGTTCCACCCAGGATCAGGATGTGGCGGCAACGCTGAATGCCCTTCGGAATCGGTACCGACGCGCACTCCGGGAGGGCATCATTGACTCCCGGGAAGATGTGGATCTGATTCTCCTCGCCATGGAACTGGACGCCGCCCTGTTGACCTCAGACCAGGGAATTATGCGCTGGGCGGAGCGACTGGGGGTTCGCATGGTCCATCCCGAGGCGTTTGTGGAGCTTTTGATGCGCCAGCATGAAGACTGAATATCTCCTGCGTTACGGGGAACTGGTGCTCAAATCCCGGAGGGTTCGGGACCGGATGATCCGCAGGTTGCTATCCAACCTCCAGGATGCCATGGCCCGAAACGACATACCCTACACCCTGCACCAGCGATGGGATCGTTTGATTCTTGAAACGACCCATCCCGAAAAAACCGAAACCGTGCTGTCGCATCTTTTCGGGTTGCGCTCTTTTTCCAGAATCTACCGTTGTCCGCTTCCGGACAGGGAGACGCTGGTTCTCACGGCCGAATCCTATTTTCGCCCGCATGTTCAGGGACGAACCTTTGCGGTGAGGGCACGTCGCACACGGGAAGTGCCCATCTCCACGCGTGAACTGGAGCGTACGCTCGGGGCACGTCTTGTCCAGCTGGGTGGCCGGGTTGACCTGGAACATCCAGATGTGACCTGCCGGTTGGATCTTCGGCAGGATGAGGTATGGTTTTATCTGGAGCGATCCGAGGCGCCAGGGGGACTCCCCCTGGGTGTGGAACCCCGGGCGCTTGCCCTGATTTCCGGGGGATATGATTCTCCGGTGGCGGCCTGGCGCATGCTTCGGAAGGGTGTCCCTCTGGATTTTCTTTTTGTCGCGCTGGGGGGATGTGTGCACCTGGCCCCGGTGCTGGAAGTGCTGAACCATCTGTACCACACCTGGATCTTCGGAGATCGTCCCAGGCTGTGGGTTGTGCCCGGGGAAGCCGTGGTTCGGCGGATTCAGGAGCGCGTGAAACCGGCGTACTGGAATGTGATGTTGAAGCGGGTGTTCTATCGGCTGGCGGAGGCACTTGCGCGACGGGAGGGTTATGCCGCCGCCGTGACCGGGGAGGCACTGGGGCAGGTTTCCAGTCAGACGCTTTCCAGCCTGAAAGCCATTGAGCAGGGCGTGGATCTCCCTGTTCTTCGCCCTCTGCTTACCGAGGACAAGGAGCGAATTATCCAGGAGGCCCGTCGGGTGGGAACGGAAGTGATCTCCCGCCACGTGGAAGAATACTGTGCCATCACCCCTGCACACCCTGTGACCCGTCCCTCACCTGACAGGGTTCGTCTCTGGGAAAAGACACTTGACATGGAGACCTGGGTGGTGCAGCTGCTGGAGCAAGCAGAGTTACGAAATCTTCATGAGATCGATCCCCTGGAAATCCATCAGCTCCGTGTGAGTGTGGATCATCCAGCACCGGACATGGTGTGGATTGACCTCCGTCCGGAAGGGGCACCTCCGCTTCCCCAACCTGCCCGGCGCATGCAGCCTGCCCAGCTGGTCCAGGGAACGGTGAAGCTCCCTCAGGGTAAACGGTACCTCCTGATATGCGAGAGGGGACAGCTCGGTGCGGATGTGGCATGGACCCTTCGGGAGCGGGGCGTGGAGGCCTATGCGTTGCGAGGCGGTGCCCGTCGGTTGCTCAGGAGGGAACCTTCTCCTGCTCGGTCAGGGAACGGTACAGTTCACGAAGGCGCTGCACAAAAGCCTCCGGGAGGAACGCAGGAACACGCCTGAGCCCCTTACGAGACAGATCCGCACGTAAAGCAGCATCCCGGATCAGACGAACAAGGGCTTCCTCCAGTTCTTCCACCTGGAGAGGATCAATCTGAATCCCTGCATCCCCTGTGATCTCAGGTAACGAAGTCCCCCTGGAAACGATGGAAGGGGTTCCACACATCATGGCTTCCAGGACGGGAAGACCGAATCCTTCCCGGAGGGATGGCTGAATCAAGAAGCGTGCGTGGGCATAAACCATGGGCATGAGCGACCGGGGGATATAGGGAGCCAGCAGCACCCTATCCTGAATCTGGTCAAACGGGGCGCGTGCACCAATGCGTTCCAGATGCGCAAGAAAATGCGCGCGGTCTTTGGACCCCAGAATCACAAGCCGCATCCCCGTTTCTTGCAAAAGGGTGCGGATCCGATGTACCGCCTGCAGGACCCGTGCAATGTTTTTCAATTTACCTGTGCCACCGCCCACAATGAACAGCATATACGCAGGCAGGGAATGTCCGAGAATCTGGGGCCAGGGATCCGGCACGTGTGGGGTGGTTTCCTCTCCCTCTGCGTGATACTGCAGGTAGTGCTGGACATATTCCATGGCGGCGGTGGGGTGGATAACCCGGGATACGGGGGGACGGTAGTCAAAGAAACGGTGGTAGTCTTTCTGTGTGGCGTGGGAGGAAAACACCACGGCTTCCGGCTTTGACGCGATCATTGCACGGAGCTGGGCCTGTTTTTTCTCATGGAAGACATGTGGGAACCCGGTGTCTTCATGAAACACATAGAGGTCATGAAGGGTGAGCACCCTGGGTCCGGAGCCGGGGGGCGGAAAAAATTTGTCTGTGGCATGAAACACCCGGAAGGGAGGATAGTGGGACAGGCGCCATGAACCCACCTGTTTATCGGTAAACAGAGCAATTTTACCATGGTAACCCAGCCCCTCCGCCAGTGCTGCACGCATACGGCGGTATTTCTTTAACGAAAGAATTCTGGAGAGGGATACGGCAGGTCGGGGATGGAGATCCGGTGCAAGACGAAGGAGATGGTACATCAGATTCAGACTGTATACGCCGATCCCGGTTGGGTTCGGGTTGGTGGCGTAAGGGGTGAGGTCCACAAGGAGCGGGAGATGGCTCATCTCGGTGATCCTCCTGTCAACACCTCATGGTAGAGCTGATCGGTGGCCCGGGCAAACGTATCCCAGGTCCATGCCTCGATAAATCTCTGATTGGCTGTACCCAGCATGTTCAGCTGTGGGCGGTCCATCTGGAGCACATGATCCAGCATGTGCCGATAGGCCGTGGGCGTTGTTTCGGACACCAGGAACACCCCGGGACTTTTCCTGGCGAAGGGGTTGCACCCTGTGTGCACTGCCACCACCGGTCGGGCGTATCCCATTGCGGTGGAGAGAATACCGGAGGTCATGCTGTGGCGCTGGGGAACCAGTACCAGATCCGAAGCGGCAAAATAGACCGGGACCTGTTCCGGAGGAATGAATTCGGGATGCACCAGGATTCCGGGTCGCGCGAGATGGGTGCATCCAC
>JALUJC010000102.1:291-4356 GCA_027053375.1 Caldifarciminota bacterium | reverse complement strand
CCGGATCCAGGGGGGTTGCATGAACCATCAGTTCTCCTGTTTCCAGTTCCTGCATCAGGGGGAGGGTCGCAAGGAAAGCCTGCTGGTCAGGGGACAGCCGGGTCCTTGTCCAGAGGAGCGCCTCCCGGGCCACAGGATTGAACGCGTCCAGTTCTTCGTCATCCAGCACGGCCGCATCGTGGTTCCCGCGGACGCCCCAGAAGGGATAGGTTTCGGCCAGTTTTCTCAGTAAATCCACACAGGGGCCTGGATCGGGACCATACCCCACGGCGTCTCCCAGAAAGAGCACCGCGTCAAAGCGAAGACGGTGCAGGATGGTGAGCACCGCGCGAAGGGCTTCCAGATTGGCGTGAATGTCGGAAATCAATGCATATCTCATGGGGAGTGTTGCAGTTCGCGGGCCACAGCGTCCAGCACGCCGTTGATGAAGGAGGCGGCTTCCTCACCCACGAGGTCTTTGGCCAGTTCCACGGCCTCATTGATCACCACCGGAACAGGGGTGTCCGTTTCCAGGAATTCCACAATCGCGGTTCGGAGAATGGCTTTTTCCAGAGGACGGATGCGATCCATACTCCAGTGCTGCACGTGACGTTGCAACAGATCGTCGGCGGCGTTTCCCACCTGACGCCATCCCTCCACCAGGGCGTGGGTGAGTTCCCGGCGTTCTTCGGGATGGCGGTTGCGTTCCAGAACTTCCTGGACCACTTCCTCCACAGAGGCGCCCACCAGTTCATGGCGATAGAGGGCCTCCACCACAGCATAACGCTGCAGGCGCCGTCCGCGATACGTGGGCCCCTCCCTGCTCATAGAGACGCAAAGCGTGCGGTAAAGAAACGGAGAGTGGGTGGTTCGTACACCATTCGCAGCCCCCGGACCTCCTCCCGCCGGTTCCAGACACCCAGAATCCCTTCCACCACCTGATCCATGTGGGATCGTGAGTAGACGCGGCGGGGAAGGGTGATGCGAACCAGTTCCAGTTTGGGATAGCGGTGATCGCCGGTTTTGGGGTCCCTTCCTGCAGAAACGGTTCCCCGTTCCATGGTTCGTACGCCGCTTTCCACGAAGATCTCTGCGGCCAGTCGCTGTGCGGGAAACTGAGACTGGGGAAGGTGGGGGAAGAAACGACGGGCATCCAGATACACGGCATGCCCCCCCACCGGTTCCACGATCGGAATGCCGGCCTCCAGAAGGCGTCGGCCCAGATACTGGGTTTGTTCTACACGGGAACGGATGTGGTCCTCATCCACCATTTCACGGATCCCCTGTGCCAGCGCCAGCAGGTCCCGGTTGGCGAGCCCGCCATTCCAGGGCTCACCCTCAAAATGCTGGGCAAACCGCTCCATCCGACGCGCCCATTCCGGATTGCGCACGGCAAGGAAACCGCCGATGTTGACCAGGGGGTCTTTCTTTGCGGAAAAAGTCAGACCGTCTCCATAGGAAAGCAATTCGCGGAGGATCTCCCCAACGGAACGATCCTGCTGGCCTTCTTCACGCATTTTGATCATGTAGGCGTTTTCCGCACACCGCGTGGCATCAAAAATCAGCGGGATATCATAGCTGTGACACAGCTCGGCGAGACGACGGGTGGCTTTCAGGGAAACGGGTTGCCCCCCCGCCATGTTGACATTGGTTTCCAGACAGACATACGCGATGTTTTCCGGTCCTTTTTCGCGAATGAACGCCTCCAGACGATCCAGGTCCATATCCCCTTTGAAAGGATAGGGATTCTGTGGATCGTGGGCCTCCGGTACGATCATGTCCACGAAAATGCCCCCCGCCCGTTCCTGATGTTCCCGGGTGGTGGTGAAGTACATATTGTTGATCACATACTGGCCAGGCCGGATCAGCACCTGAGAGAGGGTGTGTTCTGCGGCCCGACCCTGGTGGGTGGGCACCACATAGGGGAAAGTCAGAATTTCTTCCACGGCTTCACGGAGGGCATCATAGCCATCGGTGGGTGCGCTGGATTCCCGTGCACGTAATACTTCTGCCCACTGGGATTCGCTCATGGCCGAGGTTCCGGAGTCGGTGAGAAGATCAATGGTGATGTCTGCGGAATCCAGCAGGAATGTATTGTATCCAGCCTCCTGGATGGCCTGTTCTCTCCGTGCCCGGGTGGTCCGGGGAAGGATTTCCACATGTTTGGGCTGGTAGGGTTCCACATCCCGGGTGTCCAGCACCTCTTCCTGGAGATCTGGAAGGAAGGGGGCGGTGGGCTCAAAATGCGCCTGTTCATTCAGGAACGTGGCAGGTCGGTTAAGGAGTTCCAGGTCCGGAAGACGATCCGCGCGGCGGGCAAGCTCCAGCAGGCCATCCCGGATATAGTCCAGCTGGGTCTGTAAGAATCGACGCCGACCGAACCAGAGCGCCAGATCCCCTGAGGGCAGATGAACAGCCGAACGTACCCCACTCAGCAGATAGTAGCCGGCGGCCATGCTGAAGGCCCGTTCCATATTCCCCACCGGGATCCGGATGCCCCAGAGGGAAGCATCCACCACCTGAAGTCCCTCTTCTCGGAGTTCCCGGGCAAGGGTTTCAAGCCGGTGGTAGTAATCCGTATACAGCGGGATATACGTGGCTTCCCGGAGTCCCCGGGCGAGCGCTTCCATGTCCCGTCCGGCCAGTCCTCCATAAGTATGAAGCCCCTCAAAAACCACCACATAGGTCCGGAATTTGAGGTAGTCTTCCTCCTCCCTTCCCATGATCAGCGCACCCGTGTGGGTGAGTCCGTCTTCCCGGGCGTTGAACACCAGGAGATCGGCCCGCTCCGAGAGTTCCCGTACATGCTTCAGAAGATTGTCCTCCTGGACGGGCCCCTGGTGGGCGAGCCAGCGATAGGTGGCCGAGAAGATGCTGGAAATGTCCAGAATGGTGAAGAGATTCCGTGCGCGTGCCCGATCCAGTGCCTGCTGAACCGCATCCAGGTCGGCGGGGGGCTTGCCCAGGGGGTCAGGAGAGAGATTCCAGTAAAACAGCCGGACATCCTCCAGATCGTTCAGGATATCATCCAGGCTGTCCAGATCCGGTGCCAGTCCCTGTTCCGTCCAGATGTGGGGAACTTCAAGGGCTTCGGCACCGAAACGGGTGAAATGCACCCTTTCCACTTCAGAAAGGGGACCCGTGAGGAAGCTTCCACCCTCCTGAAGATAGGCATGGGCGATCAGATTCCGTGCACCCCTTCCCCGGTGCACGGGGACCACCCACTGGATCCCAAAATGTTCCCGGGCGACTTCCAGGATGTGCCGGAAGTTCTGGCTTCCCGCATAGGCCTCATCTCCAATCATCATCCCGGCCCACTGATGGTCGCTCATTGCATGTGCACCGCGAAAGTGCCCCACGTCCAGATAGATCCGGTGTGCAGGGATGCGGGTGACGTTGTACCGGGCGTCGATCAGTGCCCGACGCCGGAGTTCCAGCGAAGGTCGTTCCCGTTTCTCAACCGTTTTGTTCCGAAAGGGTTCCCCGATCATTTTGGTCCTCCTTCATCCAGAAAGCGAAAGGTGCCTGCGATCACCTGAAGCCGCAACAGGAGCGGCATTTTGCGCTGTCGGTCGGGTGCGAATACACCGGTGTCCAGCAGGACCGTCTCCCCACGTTCCGTCCACGCGTACATCCGGAAGGCGCCTCCACGCAGATCCTGTGGATGTTCCCAGGCCCCCGTCAGCACCAGGACGTTCCGTTCGCCCAGGTGGAGGGTCTCGGTGACCACGGTGGCGGGAAGAATTCGTTCTCCTTCGTAATAGACTCCGGCAAGGGAATCACGCAGGGTGGCCACCGTGGCACTGTCCAGATGGCGGGCCCCGGGCAAATGGACCACAAGAAAGAATCGTGTGGGTTCGTGTTTGGCCAGGCCGATTGCACGATCTCCTTCAGCAAAGACGGCGTATCCTCTGGGGATGTCCAGGTGGATCCCGCGTTCCTCCACCCGTTTTTCCATTTTGGGATCTCTCCCCGGATAGTACACGATCCTTCGGAGCAGCTCCAGGGTGTTGGAAAGAAACACCTGTTTCAGGGAGTCGCCTTTCTGGTCCAGCCACAGGTCCAGGGTTTGCCAGCTGGGTGCAG
>JALUJC010000102.1:0-281 GCA_027053375.1 Caldifarciminota bacterium | reverse complement strand
TCAGAAAGTCATTTTCTCGAAACAGCCCCCGGCGTTGCGCCCATCCTGTGGTCACGCGAAAGATCTCTCTGAAGCGCGGGTGCGTGGGGCTGGAGGGGGTGCTCAACCACAGCACCTGCTGATAGCCTTTTTGCCTGTGAAGAAAGGTGACAGGGGTGAGGAAGATGGGGTCGTACAGAGGATCCTCGTGGGGCGTGTGATAGATGGTGGTGAAATGCTTACGGATGCGTGGGTCCAGGTGTGCCAGAGAGGTGTCCCGTACCACCCGCAATTCCTGGAAC
>JALUJC010000101.1 GCA_027053375.1 Caldifarciminota bacterium | reverse complement strand
GATCGGGGATGCTCATCACCTTGCCGTACATTTCAAAGGGTGGATCATAGAAGTTGATGCTGTTGTCGTAGGATTTGGACATCTTGAGTTTGCCATCCGTGCCCACCAGCAGCGGAAGCGTGAGGATGACCTGGGGTTCCTGACCAAAGGCCTTCTGAACTTCCCGTGCGACCAGGAAGTTGAAGGTCTGATCGGTGCCTCCAACCTCCACGTCGGCTGCGATCTCGTAGGAATCATACCCCTGGAAGAGGGGATACAGGAATTCGTGGATATAGATGGGGACCCCCTCACGGTACCGTTTGTGGAAGTCATCTCTTTCCAGCATGCGGGCCACCGTGTACTGGGCGGCCAGTTCAACGATCTCGGCGGCACTCAGGGCTCCCAGCCACTGGGAGTTGTACAGCACCCGTGTGCGGGAGGGATCGAGCACCTTGAACACCTGATCGAAATAGGTGCGCGCGTTTTCCCGGACCTCCTCTTCGGAGAGTCGGGGACGGGTCTGGCTGCGACCGGAGGGATCCCCGATGCGAGCCGTGAAATCTCCCACGATGAACAGGATCTCATGCCCGAGGTCCTGGAGGTCCCGCAGTTTCTTCAGACATACATAATGGCCGAGATGGAGGTCAGGACGGGACGGGTCCGCCCCGTATTTGATGCGGAGCGGACGTCCTTCTTTCAGTTTCTGAAGCAGCTCCTCCTCCGGGAGCAGGTCCACGGTATTCTGCCGGAAGACCCGGAGCTGCTCATCCGGCGAACGCACGGTCAGGCCTCCTCCTCATCGGTCTGGTAGAGGAAAATCCCGCAGTTGGGACATTCCAGCAGCCCCTCCTGCTGGCTGGCCTCGAGAGAAGTGGGCAGAACAGCAAAACAGTGGAAGCAGATCCCGCCCACGGTCAGCACGATGGATTTTCCGTATTGTTGCTTGAGTCGTTCATAGCGTTCAAGAACCCGTTCTCCGCCCATTTTCCGGATTTCGTCCCGCAGGCGTTCCTTTTCTCGCTCAATTGCCTGATGGGGAACCGGGAAAATGGAGCGGTAATCTTCCCGTTTCACGTCTTCTTCTGTGGCCTCCAGGTCCTGGAGGGCCATGAGAAGAAAGGGCAGTTTCTTCATTGAGCTTCTTCCTGTTCAAGGCGGGTCAGATACGCCACAAATTCCCCGGGGTCATCAATCTCCAGGTAATCCCGGGTACGGGCCAGTTTCCGGGCCAGGTTGGCAATGCGCCCCAGCGTCAACAAATAGGTGGTCCCGGGATCCTGGGGAGGCGCCACCAGGAGAAAGAAGAGATGGACGGGTTTTCCATCAATGGCGTCAAACTCCACACCTTCCCGGGAGCGCCCGATCACCAGGTGAACATCCTCCACCACCAGACTCCGGGTGTGCGGGATGGCGATGCCTTTCCCCATCCCTGTGGAGCCAATGGCCTCACGTTTTTTCAGGGTGACAAGAAGGATCTCCTTTTTATCTTCCGGGAGATCCAGGACATCTACCAGCTCCTTCAGGACGTCCTCTTTGGTTCTGGCTTTGAGGTCCAGCACCACGCGTTCCGGCTTCAAAAGTTGATCCAGCATGGTTCACCTCCTCAATGTTCAGAATGGCAGAGGGAGATCCCCCAGCAGTTCTTTCATCCGTTTCTCTGATTCTGCGCGGGCGTCCTCCTGGGCGCGCTGAAGCGTCCAGACCAGTGCCCGTTCAAGATCCTTTTTGCGTCCGGGATCCAGCAACCCGGGGTCCAGAATACGGATCTGTTTCACATGCCCTTCCCCGTTTACTTCCACCTCCACCCCCTCTCCCGGGTCTCGACGACGAAGGGAAAGTTTTTTCAGGGATTTCTGTATTTTTTTCATTTTCTTCTGGCGGACCAGGGCCTCCGTCATCTCCCCAACGTTCATCATGTGTCTACCTCCTCAAGATCCAGCGTTTCTTTCAGTTGCTGCAACAACGGGTCATCTTCAGGGGGCTTTGCCACCTGGATGGTGTGACCGGTCCGGGAGGCCAGTTCCTCCCGGAGTTGCTGAAATTGCTCATATTCCTCCCGATTGCGAGGAAGCAGGAGATACGAGCCCTCTCCCTGTTCCCGCACCACATCGGCAGGCAGATCCGCAAAGAGTTCACGGGTTCGGGCGGTCCCTTCTGAACCCCTGCGGGAAGGGACCGTCGCAGGTGCCCCCTCCGGACGTATCCAGTCAGTCGGGAGCAGGCGAGGATAGTACGCCATGCGCATCAGGGTGTATTCCAGAAGAAGTTCTGGAAACCGGGTGTGGCGATAGACCACATCAAACTCCAGAAGCATCCGTGCCCAGGCCAGGAGGTGGGCATCGGTGAGCATTTTCAGGTTTTCGGGAAGGGGTTCGCCCTGCATGATACGCTGGATAAGGTGATTGACTGCACGGGTAAGTCCCTGGACCCAGCGGTCCAGCCCCGTTCCGCTGTGGAGCGCAGACTCCAGATGAGGAATCACCTTTTCCAGACTTCCCTGTGCCAGTGCTTCCAGCACTTCCTCAAAGGTGTGGGCGGGTGGAAGACCCAGAAGCTCCTCCACCACGTCCACGGTAAGCGGGCGATCGCCCGCAAAGACCGCTGCCTGTTCCAGGAGAGACAGGGCATCGCGCATCCCTCCTTCGGCCTGCTCCGCCAGTCGGCGGGCGGCTTCCTCCTCCAGCGGGATGTTTTCCTGCCCGGCGACCTCCAGCAAACGCCGGGTAATCACCTCCGTGGAGAGAGGCTGAAAGGAGAACCGCTGCGCGCGGGACTGGACGGTTTCAGGGATTTTGTGAGGTTCTGTGGTCGCAAGCACAAAGGTCACCCGTTCTGGGGGCTCCTCAAGGGTTTTCAGAAGGGCATTAAAGGCTTCCCGGGTGAGCATATGGGCCTCATCAATGATGTACACTTTGTGCTTTCCACCTGGCGGGAGAAGGTGGACCTTCTCGCGAATTTCTCGAATGTCGTCAATGCCTCGCTGGGAGGCAGCGTCCATTTCCACCACCGTCAGACTCCGCCCCTGCATGATCTCTGTACAGGCCCGGCATTTCCCGCAGGGTTCGGGTGTGGGACCTTCTGCGCAGTTCAGGCCCATGGCCAGAATGCGTGCGGTGGTGGTTTTGCCCACACCCCGTGGACCTGCGAACAGATAAACAGGTGCAATCCGCCCGGAACGCAGGGCATTGGCCAGTGTGCGGGTAACATGGCGCTGCCCTGTGACGTCCTCAAACTTCTTTGGACGGTATTTTACCGGAAGGTTCATGCGCGTGAGAGGGTTTCCAGATAGGCGGTCAGCAAACGTACACCGAAAGCCGGTGAGGGACGGCCCTCGTTTCCGATTCCTGTCCCGGCGATGTCCAGATGTGCCCAGGGCTGGGTATCCGGAACGAAGCGCCGGAGAAACCATCCTGCCACCACCGTTCCTGCTTCTCGTTTCATGGCCGAGTTGGCCAGATCGGCGATTGTGGATCGGAGCAATCCCCGCAATTCGGGATCCATGGGAAGAGAGACCAGCGGTTCTCCCACCTTTTCTCCAAGATCACAGAGAAGCTGAACCAGGCTGGTGTGGTTGCCCATCACGGGGGACCGGATGTGTCCGGAGATCACGATGGCTGCGCCGGTCAGGGTGGCCACATCCAGAAGCGTCCCTTCCGGGTATCGGTGGGCAGCATAGGCCAGGGCATCCGCCAGAATGAGCCGACCCTCCGCATCCGTGTTGGTGATCTCCACGGTGGTCCCATTCCACATGCGGATCACGTCTCCAGGTCTTGTGGCGCCTCCTCCAGGCATGTTCTCAACCATGGGCACCACGGCGATAACCCGAACAGGGAGACGGGCCTTTGCTGCTGCCAGGAGACTTCCCAGCACCACCGCGCCCCCGGTTTTGTCCTGCCGCATGGAGACCAGCCCGGAACCGCTGCGTTTCAGGTTAATCCCGCCGGTATCAAAGGTTACGGCTTTCCCGACCAGGACCACGGTTTCCTTTGCGTTCCCGGGGTTGTATTCTGCGACCAGTAGACGAGGGGGTTGATGGGATCCCCGGGACACCGCAAGGATACCGCCGAAACCCTGATCTTTGAGCCATGCCTCGTCATAAATGGTGACGTCTGTGCCGGATTCCTGCAGCACCTTGCGGGCTTCTTCTGCGAAAACAGGCGGGGGAAGAAGGTTTCCCGGCATACTGGCCCAACGCCGTGCGTGAAGCCATCCCCCCAGGCGGGGCTGGAGTGTATCCACGGGAAGATCACCGGGAATGTGCACATCCGGCGGTTCAGAAGAGGATTGCTTCCAGTTCAGGGAGAAAAGCCCCCCTACCAGCCCTTCCACATAAGGAATCCCGTGGGGGGGGAGGGATTGCAGTGCAAGACGCGGGGGGGAAAGTTCCCGAAGC
>JALUJC010000100.1 GCA_027053375.1 Caldifarciminota bacterium | reverse complement strand
CATGTTCAGGTGGACAATCTGGAAGGAGAGGAACATGGTGGCAGCCACGAAGGCGGCCAGACCTCCCCTGTACTCATAGAGAAGTGCACTCTCCAGAATGGGAAAAATCAGCAGTGGTAGAAAGGGTGAGAGAAGTCCATCCGTACGAACAATCAGAAAGGTGAGAAAAAGGAGATCCAGGCCGATTTGGAGCGTGTCAAAGACCACCCTCCCCATAGACCCAGAAATCTGCTCCTCCAGCGAAAGGGGCATCACCAGAACCAGGATAGAAATCAGCAGAGGAACTGCCGAAAGACCAAGCGCAATGGGGAACAGGGGGCGGGACGCCAGAAACACCAGCACCAGCAGCACCCCGTAAACCCCCATTCGGAGGAGGGCGGAAAAGGTGTACCGTCGGGACAAGGACCCGTCCCCGGTTCAGCCGCTCACAACCTGGGCCATCTTGAAGATCGGCAGATAGATGGAGAGAAGGATCACCATCACGATTCCGCCGATAAACACGATCATGAGCGGCTCCATCATGGAGGTGAGTCGTTCCACGGCCCGGTCCACTTCCTCATCATAGAACTGGGAAACCTTGGCCAGCATCTCAGAAAGCTGACCGGTCTCCTCACCAATGGAAACCATGTGGAGCACCATGGGTGGGAACACACCGCTTGCACGAAGGGGACCCGCAATGCTTCGCCCCTCTCCAATTTCAGAGCGTGCCCGCATAACGGCCCGTTCCACCACCTTGTTTCCCGAACTGGACGCCGTAATCTCCAGCGCCTGGAGGATGGGAACCCCCCCACGAAGCAACATCCCGAGCGTTCGGGAGAAACGTGCAATGGATCCCTTCTGAATCACGTCTCCAAGAATAGGTGCCCGGAAAAGAAGACGATCCCAGATCAAGCGTCCCCGCTCTGTGCGGATGAACCGCTGCAGGGCAATCAACCCACCAATCACACCCGCGGACAGGAAGACCATGCCTTTGCTGGTCATGAAAGCGCTGACTGCCATTACCATCCGCGTGATCATGGGAAGCTGGACGTTGGATTCCTGGAACATGGACACAAATTTGGGCACAACAAAGGTCATCAACCCGATCACCACCACAATGGCCACCACCATCACCACAGTGGGATAGGTCATGGCTGACTTGATTTTGGCCTTCAGGTTGTCCATCTTTTCCAGATATTCCGCCAGAGAGTTGAGCGTATCCCCCAGGATTCCGCCGGCCTCCCCCACACGGACCATACTCACAAACAGGGGACCAAACAGATTCTTATGGGGCTCCATGGCCGCATACAGCTGTTCCCCGGATTCCACCTTCTTTCGAATCTCCTCAATCACGTCCCGCAGCTTCTTTTTGGGTGCCTGCTCCGCATAGATGGCCAGCGCCTGCACAATGGGCACCCCGGCGTTGATCATGGCAGCCAGCTGTCGGGCAAAGATGGCGATGTCCCGGTCGGACACCCGCTCCAGAAAACTCAGGTTGAGCTCCATCTCCAGGGGGGACTTTTTCTTTTCCACCGAGATCACACGGGTGCCGTCCCGCTCCACCATGGCGCGGACAACATCCTCGTTGCGGGCTTTCAGGGTCCCCTGGATCACCCGGCCCTGGGGATCCCTACCGGTCCAGACAAAGGTTGGCATCGCTGTTCCCCCTGTTTAGCGAACCCGCGCCCTGGCACCGGACATCCGCGCCAGGTCCTCCGGGTTCGGGCTGAATTGCAGGGCCGTCTCCCATTTGATTCGACCTTCCTGGAAGAGACGGTACATATCCTGGTTCAGGGTGTACATCCCAAAGCGCTGGCTGGTCTGCATGATCCCGGGAAGTTCGTGGGTTCTCGCCTCTCGGATCACGTTTCGGACGGCCGGGGTCGCAATGAGCACCTCCGTGGCCAGCACCCGACCTTTGCCCAGTGCACTGGGCAACAGGCGCTGGGTGATCACCGCCTCCAGCACCTGGGCCAGCTGAACCCGGATCTGGGTCTGCTGGTAGGGTGGGAACACGTCGATGATACGGTTGACCGCTTCCGGTGCAGTGGGCGTGTGCAGGGTTGCAAACACCAGGTGCCCCGTTTCCGCCGCGGTAAGCGCAGCATGGATGGTCTCCAGATCCCGCATCTCCCCCACCAGGATCACATCCGGATCCTGACGCAGCACATATTTCAGGGCTGTGGCAAAGCTTTTGGTGTCCTGTCCGATCTCCCGCTGGGCGATCACGGACTTTTTGTTTCGGTGGAGATACTCAATGGGATCTTCAATGGTGATGATATGACGGCTTTCCGTGGAGTTGATCACGTCGATGATAGAGGCCAGGGTGGTGGACTTCCCGGATCCGGTGGGACCGGTCACCAGCACGAGCCCCATGGTCTTCTTGGCGATCTCATAGACCACCTTGGGCAACCCCAGCTCTTCCGGCGATTTGATCTTGAAGGGAATCTGACGCATGGCCAGTGCCACCGATCCCCGCTGATAAAAGGCGTTGGCACGAAACCGGGCAAGCCCTTCAATGGACACGGCAAAATCCAGTTCCTTCTCATCTTCCAGCCGCTTCCGCTGATGGTCATCCAGAAGGCTGAAGATCAGGGTCCGGGCAATATCCGGGGTAATCACCTGCTGTCCATACGCCACCAGATGTCCATCCACACGGAGAATGGGGGGAGAACCCACGGAAATGTGCAGGTCGGACGCCCCGCGGGTCACCATCTCCTCCAGCAGGGTACGCATCGTATAGGGTGGCATCATCGTTTATTCCTCCATGGTCACCCGTAAGACCTCTTCCCGGGTGGAGATACCGTTGATAAATTTCCTCAGGGCAGCATCGCGCAACGTAATCATCCCCTGTTCCAGCGCAATCTCTCGGATCTCCTGCGTGGTGGCACCCTCGTTGATGGCTTCCCGGATTTCCGGGGTCATGGCCATCACCTCGTAAATACCCGTTCGTCCCTTGTAGCCTGTGTTCTTACACTTCTCACACCCCTCGCCCTTGTAAAAGGTCACCCCGGTGAGTTCCTCAGGATTGAGCCCCAGCTCACGAAGATCCTCCGGATGATACTCCACCGGTGCCTTGCAGTTGGGGCAAATTTTTCGCATGAGTCGCTGGGCCACCACCAGAATCACAGATGCGGACACCAGGAAGGGTTCCACACCCATATCCACCATTCGGACCACGGTGGACGGCGCATCGTTGGTGTGCAGGGTGGAAAGGACCAGGTGACCGGTCAGGGCTGCTTTCACAGCGATGTCCGCCGTTTCCTTATCACGGATCTCTCCCACCAGGATGATGTCCGGGTCCTGACGCAGGAAAGCACGCAGGGCACTGGCAAAGGTAAGCCCGATCTCCTCACGGATCTGAACCTGATTCAGCCCGTGGAAGTTGTACTCCACAGGATCCTCCGCCGTCATGATGTTTACTTCCGGTTTGTTGAGGATCTGCATGGCGGAATACAGGGTGGTGGATTTCCCGGAACCCGTGGGACCGGTTACCAGGATCATGCCATAGGGTTTGTGAATGGCGTCCATGAAAAGTTTGAGTGCCTCTTCCTCAAAACCCAGGTTTTCCAGATTTACGCTCAGGGCGGACTTATCCAGAATACGCATCACAACCTTCTCACCATACACGGTGGGCACGGTGGACACACGGATATCCACCTCACGGTTTCCATAGCGAAGACGGATCCGTCCATCCTGGGGTCGCCGGCGTTCTGCAATATCCAGTTTTGAAATGATCTTGATTCGTGAAATCACAGCATTTTTGTATTTGTAGGGAGGATGCATCACCTCATGCAGCACACCGTCCATCCGGAAACGCACCCGGAAATCCTTTTCATAGGGCTCTACGTGAATATCCGATGCCCCCATCTGGATGGCCTGTGCCAGAAGACCGTTGACCAGCTTCACCACGGGTGCGGCCGCTGCCGCCGTCAGATCCACAGCCCCCGCTTCTTCCTCCTCCACCTCGCCCACTTCCACCTCCCCCTCCACACCTTCTTCCTCAATCGCCTCCATGGCTTCCTTGAGGAAGTCCTGAGAAGGAGCGCCCAGCACCTTGTCCAGGGTGGCCTGGATATCCGAGGCCTTGGCCACATAGGGCTGGATGTCCGAGCCGGTCAGGAACTGCAGGTCCTCAATCACCTGCGATTGTGTGGGGTCGGCCAGCGCCACCATCAGACGGCGCCCTTTCCTGCGAAGCGGGATCACCAGATTTTTCCTGAGAAAAGACTCCGGGATTTTGCGAACCAGGTCTTCGTTGATCTCGTATTTGGGGAGATCCAGATACTCCATGTTGTAGGTTCGCGCCAGAAAGCGTGCCAGTTCTTCCTCCGACATCACCCCGCGCTGGACCACCAGCTCCCGGATGGGCTTTTTGGCCATTTTGGCCTCGCGGAGGATCACCTCCGCCTCCTCCCGGGAGATCTTTTTGTTCCGGAGAAGAAGGTTCAGAAGACGTGCATTCTGCTGTTGAGAAAGCATACGGCCTCCTATGATTCACCCAGGAAAATCTTGAGTTTCCGCGCCCGGAACGGAGACTGCAGCTTCCGAAGCGCTTTGGTCTCAATCTGACGGATCCGTTCCCGTGTCACGCTGAACCGCGCCCCCACATCCTCCAAGGTCATGGGCCGGTCGGTGGTCAATCCAAACCGCATCTCCAGGATCTGTCGCTCCCGCTTGGGCAAAGAAGCGAGAACCTCCTCCAGACGCTCCCGCAAAATGGCCCGACGGGCAATCTCCTCGGGACGCTGGGCAAGGTCATCCACCACAAATTCAGCAATGTAGTTTTCTTTGTCCCTTCCCACCGGCCGATCCAGCGAAATGGGTTCCCGGGCAGCATCCAGCGCCTGCCGCACCTTGTCCACGGGCATGCCCAGCTTTCGGGCGATTTCCTCAGCGGTGGGTTCCCTGCCCAGTTCCTGGATCAGTTCACGGGTTGCTTTGGAGATCTTTGTGATCATTTCAATCATGTGAATGGGCACACGGATGGTCCTGGACTGGTCCGCGATGGCCCGTGTGATGGACTGGCGAATCCACCAGGTGGCGTAGGTGGAAAACTTGTATCCTTTCCGGTAATCAAACTTTTCCACCGCTTTGATCAGGCCGGCGTTGCCCTCCTGCACCAGGTCAATAAACTCCAGTCCCCGGTTCATAAACCGCTTGGCAATGCCGATCACCAGACGGACGTTGCCCTTCACCATGCGGTCCCGCGCATCGTTCAGAAGGAAAAGGTGATGGTTCATCTCCCGGACAATTTTGTCCAGGTCGTCGCCTCCCACACCCAGCTCCCGCTCGATGTTGTGAATACGCTGTTCCAGGTCCGTCCTTCGCGGATCATCTTCGGGAAGCGCCTCCAGCTCCTTTCGCAGTTCCCGGACTTCCCGTGCTTTCTCCAGGAACTCCTCAATGATGTCGTGCACCGTATGGAACTGCAATCCAAGTCCCTGTTCAATCTTGTTCAGGATGGACCGGTGAAGATCCCGTAAACGCCGGCGCTCCTTCCGATCCAGTGCACCCGGATCCTCGAAAAGGGGCCACAACCTGGGGATTCGATCTTTCAGGTAGGCAAAATGCTGGAAAATACGCTGTTTTTCGGCACGGTTTTTCTGCCTGGATGTCCAGAACTGCGAATCCACAATGGCAAGTTCCTCAATCAACCGCTTGCCTTCCTCCACTTCCTGGATCAGCTCCAGCAAACGCTGAAGACCATAGCGGGTCTTCATAATCAGGCGGGTCAGTGCCTTGCGTGCATCATCCAGCTGTTTGGCCAGCTGAACCTCTTCCTCCTTGGTCAGAAGGCTCAGATTGGCGATCTGTTTGAGGTAGGTTTTGGCCGGATCATCGGTGGTCTGGAAATCCTCGTCATCCGCGAAAAGCTGGATCTGAACCCGCTCACGGGAGCCATTGCTCTGTGAGGGATCCTCGTCCATCATCACTTCCACACCTTCTGCATCCAGGCGAGCAATCAGCTCACTCAGGCTTTCCTCATCCTTCAAAGCATCCGGCACAAGCTGGCGAATCTCGGACTCCTTCAGCACCCCTTTCTGCCGAGCCGCCTTTTCTTTCAACTGATTGAACAACTGATCCAGCTGGGCACGTTTCTGCGTCTTTCGTGCCCGTTTGCTGGACTTACGGCTGGTTTTCGCCGTTGTGCTGGCCATCTCTGGTATCCTCCTCCCTCATCCTTCGTTTCAAAAACCGTTCCAGTTGTTCCAGGACACGGGCATCCCGGGTCTTCTGGTAGGTCTGTCGGAGGAACTGGCGGGCTGCCCAGATCACCGTATCCCTCAGGTTCTCCTTCTCCAGAAGATCCGAATCCTGGACCTCCAGGCCCACCTTTGCCGCCACCGACGCCACGTCCTCCCGCAACGCCATGGCTTCCGCCAGTCCCTCCTGTCCCTGGATAACCGCCCAGAACACACGATGGGGCAGCTCCGGGGACACATAATGCATCACCTCTTCCAGCCATGCGCGGATCTCCTCTGACACAAGATCCGGCTTCCAGGCAAGAAATGCAAGCACCTTCAAAAGCAAATCCCGATCTCCCTTTGCACGGCGGTGCGGCGTCTTCGGGAGGTTCGTCGTCTGTTTCTGCATCTCCTTTTCCAGCGCCTCCCGGGGAATACCCGTCCATTCCGAGAGATCCTGAAGCAAATAGACCTGCCTCAGAGGCTGACGAACATCACGGATATGATTCACCAGTTGCCGCATCACCCCATAGGGTGGGCGCGTGCCGGCGGGCGACCACAGCGACCACACCGGGGAAGGGTGGGCGAAATACTGTGTAAATCCAGACCGATCTTCCTGAAGCAGATCTCCCGGATCCTTTCCATCCGGGAACGTCACAACCCGAACCGTCACATCTTCCTGCATAAGATGAACCGCCGCCTTCTTCGCCGCTTCCCGGCCCGCAGGATCTCCGTCAAAGGCAAGCCATACCTCATCTACACGCTGCGCAAGCATCCGTGCATGATCCTTGGTCATCGCAGTCCCCAGGGGGAGCCACCGCCCCGGACACCCCCCCTTCGTAACAGGCCAGGACGTCCAGGTAACCTTCCACCACGATCGCCCTTCCCGCTTCACGGAACGTCCTGAGTCCCTCATGTAACCCATAAAGAACCCGGTGCTTCTCAAACACCGCTGTCTGCTCAAAATTAATATACTTGGGACCCTCTGAATTGTCAACCCTGCGCCCGCCGAAGGCGATGACCCTGCCCCGTGCATTGAGGATGGGGAACACGATCCGCCCTGCCATCACCTCCCGGAGGTCTCCTCCGCGTTCCCGGAACAGGCCGGAATCCACAAGATCCCGCCGTGAGAAACCCCGCCGTTCCAGTAACTGACGCAGCGCATCACCCCCGGGCGCAAATCCCACCCGGAATCGGGCAAGAATCCCGGAAGAAAGCCCCCTGCCCCGCAAATAGGCAAGAAGATCCTTTTCACGGAGCAGCGCCTCCCGATAGTATTCCGTAGCAAGTTCCAGAAGGGTGTAGATGCGATTCCGATAGGGATCTTCCAGTGCCGCCTCCACCGGAAGTCCTGCCCGCTCTGCCAGGATCCGGACGGCTTCCCGACGGTCCACCTTTTCCACCTGCATCACAAAAGTCACCAGATTCCCACCGGCACCACAGCCAAAACAGTGATACAGGCCACGGTCGGGATCCACGTGGAAAGATGGCGTCTTCTCTGCATGAAAGGGACACAGGCCCACATAGGATTTTCCACTTTTCCGCAGGGTTGGAACGTACTGCCGGAAAACCTCCAGCGCAGAAAGCCGTTCCAGCACGCGGTCAAGAAAGTCGTTCATGGCTGACGCAGCAACCCCCGGGGCACTTCCATTCGTTTGTCTCCGACCTGAAGAATGGCACGCTTCCCTTCAAGGGCAATCAACTCTCCCACCACCCCAAACCCATGCACACGATAAACCTTCCCGATTTCGGGTTCCAGCACGGGTTCTCCACCGGATCCACGGAGCACGGTTTGCTTCTCCCTGCGGAGATCCCTTCTTGTTTTACGCAGACGTTCCAGATCCTCCCGGGTCCGCAATTCTTTCTGCAACATACGAATGGCTTCCTGCAGACGGTTCTCCGTCCGTCTCAACTGTTGAAGAAGACGCTCCTGTGCCTTTTCTTCCATGCGGCGCAGGCGTTGTTCGGTTTCCTCTTCCCGTGCACGAAGAGACGCGAGTTTCTGTTCCGCTTCCGCAAGCCGCTGCCGGAGGGTTTCCTTGAGGTCCTGAACCTCCCGATCCACCTCCCGGAGGAGTTCCCTGGCACGCGCGACAATGGTCCCGGGCATCCCTTCCCGCAGGACAATATCCAGGGCATGGCTTTCCCCAATTTCTCCGGGTCGGAGGGTATACAGCGGTCGTCCGGTGGCAGGATCAAAGGCCATGGCCGCCGGTTGAATCCCCGGTAGACGCGCGGCCCAGTGCTTCAAAGGACCCAGGTGGGTGGTTAACCATACGTGCGCCCCCCTGTCCAGCAGGGCTTCCACAATGGCCAGAGCCAGCGCTGCGCCCTCCTGGGGATCTGTGGAAGCGAAGGGTTCATCCAGCAATACGAGATCTCCTTTTCCCACTTCTTCAAGGAGTGTGCGGAGCTCTCGCACAATTCCCGTGAAACTGGAGGTTTGCTGCTGAAGATTCTGGGGATCCTCGAACCCGATGGCCCAGACACGCCGAAAACGGGGCAAACGGAGTGTTTTTCCGGGGAGGGGGAGGCCCGTCATTCGGGCCAGCACCGCCATCCCCACGGTTTTCAACACCACCGTTTTTCCACCGGCATTTGGACCGGACAGCACCATCCCCCTTGTGCCCGGCTCCAGAGAGAGATCCAGCGGAACCACACGCTCCCTGCCCAGCATCTCCAGCAATACCGGATGATCCACCCCTCGCATCTCAAAGGATGATGCATCTTCCGGCAGGACTGCACCGGTTTCCTCCGCATAACGTGCAAGAGATTCCAGAACTTCCAGGTCCTCAAGCCGGGCATGAACCTCTTCCAGAATTTCGCGATGCCGGCGGACACGTTCTGTCAGGTCAAGGAGAATCCGTTCTTCCTCCTCCCGAACCGCCTCCTTTGCACGCACCCACTGGTTCTGAAGGTCCACCACCTCATAGGGTTCCACGAACAGGGTGGCCTCACTGTTGGAAAAGGCATGCACAATTCCGGGAGGGGAAACATGCGAATAAAAGGGAAGCACCCGGCGCCCGTTCCTTTCTGTAACAAAGCGCTCCCGTAGCCACCCCTTCCGATCGTACTGGTCCAGCAGTTCCTGCATCTGGGCCTCCAGCCGGTCCCCCACCACCTGCATTTTTCTGCGCAATGGACCCAGGTCCGGAGAAGCATGATCCCGCAACTTCCCCTCCTCATCCAGGGCATGAAGAAGATCCCGACGAAGGGGAACCAGCGGTACAGGGTCCGGCAGAAACGAGGACATCGCGCTGCCAAGCAAGCGCTCAAAAATGGTCTCATAAACCAGAAGATATTCTCCGACCCTGCGAAGGGCCAATCCGGGGAGCGATCGTCGCTGTGCAAGCAGACGCAGAATGCGTTCCAGGTCAGGGAGATCCTGAAAGGGGAGCACAACCCCCTGGCGCAGCAATTCCTGCAATGCAGGAAGCCACTGCCGGCGCTCTTCCGCCTTCCCGGAATCCGGGACAAGTGCCAGAATGGACTTCCGGGCCCGGTCCGTCGGGGCCCGTCTTGCCAGAATCTCCAGGAAAAGCGGAAAGTCCAGCCGGCGCAGGGTTGTGCGGTCCACCCTTACTGATCCCGTTCCCGACGCAGTCTGCGGAGCAGTCGCCGGCGCGCAGCAATCATCGCCTTCTTCCGTCGCTCGGAAGGCTTCTCATAGACGGATTTCTTCTTCGCTTCCTGGATGATCCCATCGCGCGCCACCACTTTGCGGAAGCGTTTGATCAGACTGTCGAAGGATTCACCTTCCCGCAGGCGTACTCCGGTCATGCACGTCACCCCCTTTGTGGTTTTCTTCGGCACGTTGTGTGCCCGATCGCTCCCCGGTCCACATCATGGCCCAGACAAGACCGGCCAGTGCAGCCGTTTCTGTCCGCAGGGTAAGCGGACCCAGTGAAAACAATGGAATATTCTTGTTCTTCAGCCACTGCCGCTCCTCCTCGCTCCACCCCCCCTCGGGTCCCACCAGCACCCCCGGTAAACCGTGTCCCCAACCTTCCCGTCTGGAAAACAAACGGCCGGAGGCATCCAGCGCCAACCAGGCATACCCCGTCTCCTCCACCACCTGTGCAAGCGGACGTGGATCATGGATACGGGGAATATCGGGACGCCCACACTGTTTGGCTGCGCTCCAGGCCACCCGCTCCAGGCGATCTCTGCGATAGGCATAGGAGCGAACGGTGTGTTTCGTCTGAAGCAGGTAAAGCTGTGTGAGTCCCAGTTCTGTTGCCTTTTCTACGAGCCATTCCAGGCGTTCCCGGCGAATCAAAGCCACGCCGAGCACGAGCGACCGCCGGATCGGGTTGGGCAGAGGTTCCACCAGTTCCACCCGGGCACGTCGCCCGGCATGATCCACCGACAGGATCCGGGCGATCCAGTGATGGCCGTGTCCGTCCATCGCCCGGAAGCGATCCCCTTCCCGCAGGCGATCCACCCGTATTGCATGGTGGAACTCCTCTTCCTCCAGCCAGGCATGAACAGGGGAAACAGGTCGAACCCGGAAGGCTCTCATCAAGAAGGACGCATCACCTCCCGGAGGGTCTCAAGCACTTTCCGCGCTTTTCGAGAAGGTTTTCGGGGAACCCATACCTTGACACGGACAAACAGATCCCCGCGGTTCCCGCCCTTACGGGGCAACCCATGGCCTTCCACGCGAAGAACCTCATGGCTTGGCGTCCCTGCCGGAATTCGAAGGGTCACATTCTCACCCCAGGGCAATGTCAGGGTGTGCTCACCTCCCATCACAAGATCGGGATACGGAACCTCCGTTTCCACAAGGAGATCCGCTCCCTGCCGTTCCACGCCCGGCGGAAGTTCCACCCGGACCCGCACCCGCAGATCTCCGGGAATCCCGTCGGGACTCTCATGTCCTGCCCCCTCCACCCTCAGAATGGAATTGTCCTCCACACCGGCCGGAAGATCAAGCCGAACGGTGGCTTCCTCCATCACACGCCCGCGTCCCTGACAAACCGGGCACACCTCCTGCACCTGCCGCCCTGTGCCCCGACAGGTGGGACAGGGTGTGACCTGCACGAATGTACCCAGAAAGCTTCTGGATACCCGCTGAACCTGGCCCTGGCCATGACAGGTGGGACACACGGTCTCCCGAAGGGCACCCCGTCCTTCACAGCGCTTGCACCGGACCCATCGCTGATACTCCACACGCTTCCGCGCACCCTGGAACACTTCAGGAAGGGTGAGCCGTATTTCAATGGGAATATCCTCTCCCCGGCGGCGCGACGGTCGGCGGGTGGAGGATCCATATCCACGAAAAGGATTGAAGCCGAAGAATTCCTCAAAAATCCGGGACCACCCTCCACCGAAAATGTCCCGGAGGTCATCAAAGTGGGAGAAGTCCTGCCAGGAAAAGTCCCCACCCTGGAAGGTTTGAGACACCCCCTGATGACCATACATATCGTACAGGCGGCGCTTTTCCGGGTCAGAAAGAACCTCATAGGCCTCGGAGATCTCTTTAAACCTCTCCTCAGCTTCCTTCCGCTTTTCCGGAGGAACCCGGTCCGGGTGGTACTGGATGGCCAGCTTCCGGTAAGCCCGCTTGATCTCCTCCGGCGAAGCACTCCGGGAGACCCCCAGCACCTCGTAATAATCCTTCTTCACCGCCTGCATCTCCTTCCAGCCCGTAAAAGTGGGGGAGGTTCACCCTCCCCCGCCGTCCGGTATTCAGGATGTGGGTGTATCGTCATCCACCACCCGATAGGAGGGACCCTCCCCCTGAGATCCTGTTGACCCAGCATTCTGCGCCCCGGCCGCTCCGCCCGTCGGAGCCCCGGAGGCGGTCCCCGTCTGATAGAGTTTCGTGGCCACCTCACCCCAGACCCGCTCCAGATCGGAAAGCTGATCCCGAATGGCCTGGAGATCCTCGCCCTGAAGAACCTCTTTGAGCTTTTTCAGGGCTTCTTCCACCCGCTTCCGGTCATCCTCTGTGATCTTATCGCCTGCATCCTTGAGGGCTTTCTCGATGGAATACGCCAGGGCATCGGCCTGATTTCGCTGCTCAATGAGCTCTTTACGGCGGCGATCCTCTTCTGCGTGCTTCTCGGCTTCTTCCACCATCCGCTGGATCTCTTCCTCGGAAAGCCCTGTCCGGGCTTCAATCCGCACGGACGCCTCCCTCCCCGTTCCCTTATCGCGGGCGGAGACATGGAGAATTCCATTGGCATCAATGTCAAAGGAGACCTCAATCTGCGGCACCCCGCGTGGTGCCGGGGGGATGCCCTCCAGGTTGAACTCGCCGAGCAGCCGGTTTTCTCTCGCGATGGGGCGTTCTCCCTGGTAGATCCGGATGGTAACAGCGGTCTGGTTATCCTCAGCCGTGGTATAGACTTTGGTCTTTCGGGTGGGGATGGTGGTGTTCCGTGGGATCACCACGTCATAGATCCCTCCCAGTGTTTCCACCCCCATGGAGAGGGGGGTCACGTCCAGGAGTACGATGTTGCGGTCCTGATATTCACCCGCGAGAATGGCTCCCTGAATGGCTGCCCCGATGGCCACCACCTCGTCGGGATTGATGCCTTTATGGGGTTCCTTCCCAAAAAATTCGCGCACCATCTGCTGGACCAGCGGCATCCGGGTCTGCCCACCCACAAGAATCACCTCGTCAATTTCACCCGGGGAAAGCCTGGCATCCTCCAGCGCTTTCCGGCAGATCTGGATGGTGCGTTCCACCAGATCCCGTGCCATGCCCTCCAGCCGCGCGCGGGTCAGGGTCCGCTCCAGGTGTTTGGGTTCCCCGTCCACCGAAGCGATAAAGGGAAGAGAGATGGTGGTCTCCGTACGAACGGAAAGCTCTTTCTTCGCCTGCTCTGCTG
>JALUJC010000099.1 GCA_027053375.1 Caldifarciminota bacterium | reverse complement strand
GGGGCAATCCCCCGCCGTGCGTCAAGAAGATACGGTCCTTACTGCGTACCCTCAAGACAGCGTCGGTGCTACGGATGGTGAACCGCGTTTTCGCCAGAGAACATGATGGCATCCCGAGAAGAGGTGTCCCTCCATCGTATAATCTCAAGCAGGAGCAGACGGTTCTCCAGGAACTGGGTCTGGTTGTTCGCCGTGTCCCCCTTCACGGTGCGGGTCCCTGTTGGAGCAGAAAGGGTCGGTATCGCATCGTGGATCCTTATCACAATTTCTGGTTCCGTTTCGTACAGCCTTACACACCCTCTGGATTAAATCAAGGGATGGGGTGGGAGGTTTTTCGGAAGCCTGTAAGCGCATGCCGGGGGAACCCATGCGTCCATGGGGACCATCGTCCCCACCCCCTTGAAGGATGGGGGTGGGGGCTGTAGAGTATTCCCCGAACCGGGAGGTGTGCGATGAGGAACTGGAGATCGTTGCGACGGGTGGCCTGGATTCTTCTCCTTTTCACGGGCTACTGCGTGGCCCCTATTTCCTATGAGTCCGCACGCATTGGACCCCCGGGCGTGAAGGCCCAGGGAGGGGTAAGCGTGGTGGCCACGCAGGGGGAATATGAGGTGACCTCCTGCGGCACCCGCACCCAATACCCCTATACCCTGACAGGCGTGCGGGTGGGTGGAGAAGTGGCACTGGGTGCGGAGAATGTTCAGCTTGGGGTGGATGGCGCGGGCGGATATGCGGTCTATCAGGATCAGGGTTCTCAGGCTCAGCTTATGCCGATTCCCGAAGCTCACGTTTCGCTGAAAATTTCCTATCCCATGGAACAAAGCGCCCTGGCCATGAAAGTGGCCTGGGGGTTAAGTTTTCCCTATGTCGTGTTCCTTGCGGATCTGGGGAATCCCGCGAGGTGGACCCTGGGTGCGGGCCCCATCCTGCTCCTGGAGGATACTCTGGGAATGGGAACGGGTGGGGTGTTCTGGCTGATCCGCCATCCACAGGAAAAGGGAAAACCGGTCTATTCCCTTGGGGTGGCCGGGCTGCAATCCCCGAACGGGGAGTGGTTTACTTCCATTGCCGTGGGGATGGGCTGGCGCCTGAAGTAAGCCGCGCCTGCCTCCGTTGACCGTCCCCTGCTCGTCCCGTATCCTCAGGGCATGCCAAGACGCCGACGGGGTTTGCAGGTGATCTATGACGAGATGAACGAACCACGCCTGCGGGTCAACCTGGCGCCGCTGGTGGATATTTCCCTATCCCTGGTGATTATGTTTATCCTCTCCATCCCCTTTATTCTGGAGAGCGGGATCTTTGTGAGCCGCGGGGCGGCAGCTTCTTCCAGAACCCGGGTGGTGCGGCAGATATCAAAGGAGAAAGTAACGGTCAACCTCTATCTCCGGGCAGACGGTACGCTGCTGCTCAACGGCCAGCCCACGGACTGGGAGGCCCTCCCGGAGCTGATCCCGGAGCTGCTCAAGCGCAGCAAGACCAAGACCGCCGTGGTGTCGGCGGATTCCACGGTGGTTTATAAGGACGTGATCCGGCTCATTGACCTTGCCAAACTCTCGGGTGCGCTGGATGTGACCATCCTGAAACGAAGGAGCCGATAGGATGCGGCGTTTTTTTCTGGGCGAACCTCAGGACGAACCGGAAGCCGAACTTTCTGACGCCCTGCTCCCTATGGCGGGTGTGGCCCTGCTGGTGCTGATCATGCTGATGATGGGCGCACCGGATCTGATGAGCAAAACCAGCGTCAAAGTGAACGTGCCCAAAGCCCACGTGATGGAGACCGAACTGGAGGACGCCATCACCCTTACCCTGACCCGGGACGGGCAGGTGTATCTGTATGACGATCCCATTGACCGGCGCAAACTCCGCGACACCATCCGGATCCTTCAGCTTCAGGATACGGTGGCACCGTTTTATCGACTGGTGATCATCCGCGCCGACGAGGGCGTGGCTTTCGGGCAGGTTCTGGAACTGCTGGACGCCTCCAAGAAAGCCGGGTCCAAACGTGTGGCCCTGGCGGTGGTGCAGGAGCGGGAGGAAGCCCGTCCTTGAGGGACCTCCCCCCTGTGGTGCTCTTTGACGTCGGGCATACCCTTGTGTTTCCCCCTGATCGTTTTTTCCTTCAGCTGTCCGGGGTGTATGGCGGGTCCACCGATCCGGAACAGGCCGCCGAAGCAGAACGTCAGGCTCGCCGGGTCTATGAGCAGAAGGTGTTGGCGTCAGGGGTCAGCACCCACTGGCGCACCTATTTTGAGACCTACTATCAGGTGCTGGGGGTGGACCCTGTTCACTTTGAGGAGATCCTCCTCTCCATCCGGTATGCCCATCGGCAGTGGATCGGGATCTTTCATGTGGTGCGGCCCTCTGTCTATGTTCTGCTGTCCACCCTCCGCGCACGGGGGGTGCGGCTGGGCATTATCTCCAATGCCGATGAGCGGTTGCTGGCCCAGCTCAAAGCCCTGGGGCTGACGCCCTATTTTGAACACATCGTGGGATCCAGCGATGTGGCGCTGGAAAAACCCGATCCCCGCATCTTTGAACTGGCACTGGAACGAATGCGCGCGCGTCCCGAGCAAACCCTGTATGTGGGGGATTACCGCTGGCTGGACTTTGAACCTGCAAGGCGTCTGGGCATGCAGGCACTGCTGGTGGATCCACTGGGGACCTATCCCGAGGTGCCTGAAACGTTCCGCGTGTCGCGGGTGGAAGCCCTGATAGAGCGTTTTGCGCTGGAGCCATGTCCCTGAAGGAAGCCATTCTGCATCAGGTCTACCGGTTCTGGGCAGCCACGCTTCGGATTCAGGAAGCGGGACCGGGAAAGGGACAGGATCCGGTGTTCTATGTGTTCTGGCACGCCGTGCAGTTCCCCCTGCTGTGGCGCTATCGCCACCGACAGATCGGGGTGCTGGTTTCCAGGCATCGGGATGGAGAACGTGCCGCAAGGCTCGCCCGGAAACTCGGGTTTTTTACAGCCAGGGGTTCCTCCACCCGGGGAGGGGTGGCCGGAGCCCGGGCGTTGATCCGTTGGGCGCACCGCGGGCACAGCGTGGCGGTGGCGCCGGATGGTCCCCAGGGACCTGCACGCCAGGTGAAGGAAGGCTTTGATCATCTGATCCGGCTGGTGGGACATCCGGTGGTCCCTGTGGGTGTGGCCATGACGCCGCACTGGAAAGCGGGAAGCTGGGATCGGTTCCAGATTCCTTACCCCTTTGCCCGGGTGGTGATCTATCTGGGGGCGCCGATGCATCGTTGCCCATCACCACGTGAACTGGAAAAACATCTTCATGTCTGTGAACAAAAAGCCAGGGCAATGCTGAATGTACCGCTACAAACCAAGGAGGGTGCTCATGTCTGAGCGTAAAGTGAAATTCCCGGCCATCGGGAAGATCTCGCCAGAGTTCTTTGATGCCTACATCTATCCTCATCTGGGTGCACAGCGTCCGGAGGTGGTGGTGGGGCCCCGTCACGGGGTGGACGTGGGCATTGTGCGGATCGGGGACGGCAGGGTGATGGCGGTCACCACCGACCCCATTTACATCGTTCCACAGTACGGGTGGGAAAAAGCCGCCTGGTTCTCCTGGCATATCCTGGCTTCGGATGTGACCACGTCGGGATTCGCGCCCACCTATGTGATCGCGGACTGGAACCTTCCCATGTCCATCACGGAAGAGGAATTCGCCACGGTCTGGGAGATCTGGGACCGGGAAAGCCGGAAATACGGTGCCGCCATCATTACCGGGCACACCGCCCGCTACACGGGAACAGACTATCCCATGGTGGGCGGCGCCACCTTTATCGCGGTGGGTCCCGAGGAGGAATATCTCACCCCGGAGATGGGGCGCCCTGGAGATGTGGTGGTGATCACCAAAGGGGCGGCCATTGAGGCCACCGGGATCTTTGCTTCCACTTTCCCGGAGACCATCAAACGGGATCTGGGCATGGACATCCTGGAGGAAGGGGAACGGCTTTTCTATCAGATGAGCACGGTGGATGATGCCCTCACCGCCCGTTCCATCGGTGTGCGGGATCAGGGGGTGACCGCCATGCACGATGCCACAGAGTGCGGTGTCCTGGGCGGGGTCTATGAGCTGGCCCAGGCCTCCGGTACGGGTCTGGTGGTGTTTAAGGACCGGATTCCGGTTCATCCTGCGGTGCAGGCCATCTGCGATCGGTTCGGGATGGATCCCTATGCCAGCATCAGCGAGGGCACGCTGGTGATCAGTGTCCGTCCGGAAAAAGCCGACGAGCTGGTGCGTACCCTGAAGGCGAAAAACATTGAAGCCGCCATCATCGGAGAACTCCTTCCGCCTGACCAGGGACGCTGGATCGAGGAAAACGGTGTGCGGAAGGAACTGGACCATCCCCGCGTGGATCCCTTC
>JALUJC010000098.1:1295-4378 GCA_027053375.1 Caldifarciminota bacterium | reverse complement strand
TCCCACATAGGCATGATGCATTTTCATGGCTGCAGGTGCCATACGGAAGGCCTCCCATACCTCCCGATCCTCTTCAAACAATGCAAGAAGCAGCTTCCTCAGAGGGGGCGTCTCCACATCCCGGATAGAGGAGAAAAAAGCCGATTCCAACTCGGAGAGATTCTGAGGGGTAAAAGGGACCAGATCCCGATACTGGTAAATGGGGTAGGAACGGATGCTCCGAATTCTCAGAAGAGGGTTGCGCCCCTGATTCTGAATCTCAAGGCGAACCTGAACCACATCCCCCCGCTTGAAAGCGTCCACTTTCTGGACCAGTTCATCAAAGGCATAAGCTTTGGCCCTGCCTGTGACGTCCGAGAGCACCACCACCCGATAGGACTCCCCGCGTGTGGAGGTGGCCGATTGAATCTCCAGGATGGCAAAATAACTCTCCACCTCCCCCCCGCCCGAACGCAAAATATCTGCAAGAAATGCTTTGCTCATCCCGGGAAAATCATACCCCGAACGGGGGAATCTGTCAAGCAATCTGCAGGGTACGATGCGGCAGGAGGGATCGTCTCAGGAGGTGGCAGCGTTCCTCCGGAACGGTATTCAGCACCTCCTCCAACTCCGCCTGAATCTGCTTCGCCCGAAGCGCTCGTCCCTGCTCCGCAAGAAGCTGACGATGGAACGCCAGCACCAGCACACGGTACACCCCGGGGAGACGATCCAGCCAGAACCGGAGATGATCCATTCGCTGAAGCGCCCGATCAGGCCAGCCAAGAAGCCACTCCAGATCCGCCACCAGCAATGTGGCTTCGGCGATGGGAAGCGGCTCGCCAATCTCCTCATATCGCTGGAGTGCATCCATCAGAAGTCCCCGGGCTGTGGGGTAACGTTCCTGCTCACGGTACAGGATTCCTCGATGGAAAGCCACCAGGGCAAGTCCCCGATCCAGGGAGATGGCCTGATAAAGTTCTTCAGCCTCCCGGAAGAAGGTTTCTGCCTCAAAATATCTTCCCTGCATCCTGCGCAGAATTCCCATGTGCAACAGACTGTCGGCGCGATCCCGGGGTGTTCCACGACGTGTCCGCAGGGTCATGGCCCGCTGGAAGTGCTGCTCTGCTATGGGATACGCACCTTTTTCCAGTGCGACCAGTCCCAGGGTGTCCTCCACGGCATCAAGATACCTTTCCATCTGAAGTTCCTTCCAGATTCTTCCTGCCTCAAGCGCCAGGTCGCGTGCCCGTTCCAGATCGCGCTGCTGAAAGGCAAGATGCGCAAGATTCAGCAGGGTCATGGCTTCACCAAAACGATCTCCAATCTCTTCTTTTATCCGCAGAGATTGTTCATAGAGCTGGGACGCGCGGGCATGCTCTCCCATTCGTGCGTACACCAGGGCCATGTTGTGCAGAATTCGGGCTTCTCGGAAGGGATTGGACCGACGTTGCCAGAGTTCATGGGCCAGCGCGTAGTATCTCAGGGCCAGCGCCGGTTTTCTCCGGCGTTCAAAGACCACGCCCATATTCTGGAGAAAGGCGGCCTGTGCTTCCTCATCTCCGTGTTTCGTTGCGGCTTCAAACCCTTTTTCGTACATCTGGAATGCAGCATCAAGCCGTCCCTGGTGGAAAAAGGTGTTCCCGCGCAAACGCAGTACCGCAAAACGGTGGGGATCTTCCTCCCCAACATCCGCGAGCGGCCCATCCAGAAGGGCACGTGCCCTCTCAAGATCACCACGAAGGAGTGCAAGGCGTACCGCCCGCACCCCCCATTCATGGCGCTCGCAACGATGCATATGTTCAAGGCGTTTTCCCAGGCGATCCAGTAAACGGTCCTCCTCTTCAAACCGGGACATCTGGTGGAGCAGATCAAGCCTGTCAAAAGCCAGGGGGAACCATCCCTGATCCCCCATCTGTTCCATCCAGCGTTGCGCCTTTTCCAGCATCTGCTCCGCTTCTGCCAGTCGGAAGAGGACCCGGGCATGATCCGCATACTCCCGGGCAACCTGGACAGCACGACGGTGTTCTCCTCCACGGGCATAATGTTCCGCGATCAGGGCAAGATGAGCAACACGATCCACACGACGATCCAGCAGTTCCGCCACCCGCAGATGGCTTGCTTCCCGCTGCCCCTCCGGTATGGAACGGTACAGGGTCTCACGCACAAGCTCATGCTGAAATGCATACACCTCGGGGGCCATTCTGAGCACCACCCCTGTCCGACGCGCGGGGGCAAGCAGGGCATCCACCGGGCCTCCTGCCAGTTCCTGAAGCAGGGACCTGGAGATCTGCGAACCCACCACACTCATCCACTGAAGGAGGTTCAGGGTTTCCGAAGGTAGCTGATCCAGCAACGCCTGCATCACCACCCAGATTTCAAGCGGTAGCTGTTCCTGTTCAAGTGTTTCCCTCAGCACCCACCGCCCCCCAGGAGACACCAGCCAGTTCCTCTGCATTAAATAGCGGAGATACTGCTCAAGGTAGAACGGAATTCCCTGGGATTTCTGATGAAGCAGGGACACCACACGTTCAGGGAAATGTGCATCCCCGGTCAGACGGGCCAGCAATTCACGTACTTCTCCCGCAGTAAGCGGACCGAGTTCCATCCAGACTTCTTTCCGATCATGTCGCGCCAGTTGATCCAGAACGTGGGGTTCCGGACGAGCAGCCAGAACCAGCCGCACAGAAGATTCTGGAGAAAGGTGCGCAAAAGCCACAAACTCTTCCAGAAGCAGGCGTTCAGAAGGACGCGCTCGCTGAAGATCATCAAGCAATACCCATCCCCACCGTTCCACCGGGATTCGCTGGAGATAGATCAGAAACGCATAACGAATCTGCTGCATGACCTGCTCATATCCCTGAATCCGGGCATTCTCCTCCGCAAGAAGAAACTGAAGCAGGGGATCGGGGTTCACCCGACGCCTCCCGCGCATCAGACGATCCCGAATCCGATCCGCCAGTGCCTCCGGAGGAATTCCCTCAACATGAGAAAGCAAACGGATCAGTGGAGAGAAGAGGGGATCATCGTCGCGAAAGCGTTCAACGTACACCGGAACTTCAGGCGCATCCCGGCGTCTGCGCCTGAAGTTCCGGTGTACGTTGAAC
>JALUJC010000098.1:0-1285 GCA_027053375.1 Caldifarciminota bacterium | reverse complement strand
TTCCAGCACCCGGGTTTTTCCATATCCCGCTTCGCCCAGCAAAAAGAACACACGCGGTCCTCCGGGTTCCTCACCACGCGCCAGGGTTTCCCACACTTCCTGGCGGCCGACAAAGGGAAGATTCAGCGAACTCCCGGGTCGGCACTCTACCAGCCTGAACGCCCCTTTTTCCTGTACAACATGAACCCGATGCCCCACCCAGTCCCTGGTTCGCTCATCCATCCACAGCGTGCCGGGTGCCGCATCTCGGGCAAGATGGGCTGCATGGTTGAGGGAGGGACCGATCATCACGGGGGTGGAACCCAGCCATGCATGCCACTCAGGAAAGGTGGTCACAAAGATCCTGCCGGTGGTCAGCGCCCCCCGGAATTCTTCTCTCCACGTCCCATCCCGATGCAGGGCCTCAAGAAAAGCCAGTGCTCGATCCGGAGGATTTTCCGGAGAAGGAGGAAGTCCAAAGGCGAAAAAGAGTCGAATACCCTGGGGGGCTGGATCCACCCGCACCAGATGTCCTCCGTATCGCTCCACCGTATCCTGAAGCCGGGCTGCCATATGGTCCACACGCGACAAATCCGGTGGATGATCGGAAAAGGGAACATACAGAAAGAGTGCACTCACCACACGAAAGTGTGCAGGAAAGCCAGCCGGCGAAAAGGACAGAGATCCCGGACGGACACCGAAGACAGGTTCAACTCCATGGTCACCTGTCTTTTCCGCCATCTCGAGTACATGGATCTCCGCACCCGCCTGGATTTGCTTCTCAATTTCGAACAGCTCCGTCGCCGCACCCCCCAGCATTAACCAGTGACGCAGAGGAGGACGCGGAGGACGCTCCCACCAGGAGCCATGGATCAGAAGTGCCTTAAAACGCAGCGGAACATCCAGGTCGGGGACCGGAAGTTCCAGCTTCAGATCGGGCTTTCGTCTGCTGGTTCCATACCGAACCGCCAGCAATCCATCCCCAATCAGCTGTCGGGGAACAAACCCGGCTTCCTGAAAAGCCGTGATTTGCTGATAGAAACCGGACCCAAGAATTCGATGAAGGGTCTCTGCTGCACGGTCCCCCTCGCGATCAAACAGACGTTCCGTGATGACAGAGAACCCTTCAATATCCAGCCAGAGAAGGGATCCAGATACCGGTCGTTCTTCGCTTTGCCCCCGCACGTCCCTTTCCTCCTATGATGGCATTATACAGTCCCCACATCCCGATGTCAACGACCCGTGTACATTGACCAAAGGGAGGCTTAAGTGTCCCCCGCGCACGCGTGGACCATCCTTACGGATA